>NC_015676.1:1221968-1527460 GCF_000217995.1 Methanosalsum zhilinae DSM 4017
ATTCACTTTCCACAGCAAATAATGGATCTTCACATAAATCAGCTTCAATGCGCTTTCTTTTCTCTTTAAGCTTCAGAAGATCTATGCCCAGGTCTTTAGGAGAACTGTTTCTTTCACATGCAACAGTCATCATCATAGAAGCAGTAGTTAATTCTTCAATAGATCCATGTGTCTTATCACTATACTCAGGGGTGAATAATATAGCTGCACCTAGCTCAGATGCAATTCCACAAAGAACAGCATTTACTCCTATAGAATCAGCATCAATTAGTTCTGTTACGTTACCAGACCCAAAAAACAGAGGAATATCAGGAAAATCTTTACTGAATTCATAGTACCGTACAATGGATCTAGTTATTCCGTGTCCTACAGGATCAAGCACAGGATCAGCTATAATATATTTTATTCCGAAATTTTTTGCTTTTTTGATATTATTAGCTAGACTCCCAATATCCCCATCAGAATCAGGAATTATAACTGCTGTAGCAGTGTGAAACGCAACATGCTTTCCAACCTGATCAATATTGCTGCCATTTAAGCTCAGTACTATATCAACACCTCCTTCAAGTGCTGTTTTTATCAAATCTGGTTCAAGTGTATCTATACTGATAGGAACACTGGAAACTGAGCGTGCGGTTTTGACCGTGCTTTTAACCTCTTCTGGAGTAGCATTCATTGATGATCCCAGATCTATTATATCTGCACCTTTTTTTACAAATTCTTCTATTTTGCTGATCAGTAATTCTTTAGACATAGAAGTTGAATCAACTATTTCTGCCATTACTTTCATACGTGAACTGCCACCTATTTTCAGATCATTTATCAGCAACTGAGGGACAGATCTATCTTCAAGATCAGAAACTTTATCTATTGCTAGTTTTTTTCGGATATCAGATAACAGTTCACATGCAGGTACATTTTTAGAAAATTCGAAATCTTCAACAAAATCCAGCACATAGCCAAGATCATATGCATGCTTTGGACCAAGGTACACTTTGCAATCCATTTTCTTTTCAACAATGGAAAAATCTCCCGATGCAAGACCGGGTACAAATAATATATCATATGTATTGGGTTTTTGATCCATTAACGCAACAAGTAATCTAGATGGAGTGATAAACGCTGCAATGTCTGTATCCACAATCAGGACATCAGCTCTTGACTTAACGGACTTGCGTACTGTTTCTTCTGCTTGGCGACCGGTAGCAACCAATATTTTCATACTCAGGAATAAAACAGGATACTAAAAAAATATATCCATAAAATCTTAACATATGTCATTAATAAGGAAAAATAAAAGCTATTGAAGAGAATCCTAATTTACATTCCAATTGATAGAGAGTAAAAAGGATTCTCAACCATGTTCTGGTCTCAAAATTGAGAATATTCCAATTACTGTATCATATCTATGATCGATCCACCATTCTTACCTGATGAAACAGATTCTACTGAAGATGGATTTCTTCTTCTGTTCATGTTGGCATTTGTAGTGCCATACATGTTTTCATACGAACTTGAGGATGCAGATCTTCCAACAATGTTTGATTCATAGGGACCACCCAGGATCTGTGGAGACTGAACTCCGGTCATGATCGCCATAACCCTTATTTTTCCTTCATAATCTTCCCTGATTCTTGCACCCCATATCACATTTGCGTCCGGTGAGAGTTCATAGGTCAAAGATGCGGCCACCTCTTCAGCTTCCTTCAGGCTCAGATCAGTACCACCGGTTATGTGCACCAGACTACCGGTTGCGCCCCTGTAATCAACATCCAGCAATGGATGGTTCAGTGCAGCACGGACTACATCATCACTCTTATCCTGATGCTTGCTTTCACCAACCAGCATAACAGCTACACCACCACATGACATTATAGACTTGATGTCCGCATAGTCAAGATTAATAAGGGACGGCTGTGTGATAGTTTCTGTAATTCCTTTTACGGTCTCTGATATGAGCTGATCCATAACTGAAAAAGCCTGTTCGATCGGAAGGTTTGGTACATAATTAAGGAGTCTGTTATTATCAAGGACAATTACTGTATCAGCAGCCCTACGAAAATCTTCCAGTCCTTCTTCTGCTTTGAAAGTTCTTGCACGCTCAACTCTAAAAGGACTCGAAACCATACCTACAACTATAGCACCCTGTTCTTTAGCAACTTCAGCCACCACAGGAGCAACACCAGTACCGGTTCCACCTCCCATTCCTGCAGTTACAAAAACAAGATCACTGTTCTTGAATACCTCTTCAAGTGTTCCGCGTGCAAGTTCTGCCGCTTTCTTACCTACTTCCGGATAACCGCCTGCACCCAACCCACGGGTCAGTGTTTTTCCAACAAGGATCTTTTTATCTGCACGTATATTATCAAGGTGCTGTTTATCAGTGTTGATTGCTACTGTTTCAGCACCTTCTATACCAATATTATATAGTCTGTTGACGGTATTGTTACCTGCTCCCCCACAACCAACAATCATTATTCGGGGTAATCCGAATTCTTCAAACTGATCATCCATTGTGAGTGATTGTCTATACTCTTTTTCATTTTCTGTGTGCTTTAAAGCTTCCTGTACTATTGACTGCAAAGTTCATCCCCTCTTTGCTGAATATATTTTTTGTTCGATACGAACTGATTCTGCTTTGACTGAAACCAAACATAAATGAGTTTAAGATATCCAGACAAAAGACATCGATATATTATAGTTCAGCCCTCTATAAGTATATTGCCAGACAGGTGACTTTTGAGCTAAAAGCCAGCTGATCAACAATATATAAGTGCCTGAATCATATTTTGATTATATTTATATATATAGTTATCGCAAAAAATTAAATATATTTACTTTTGCTACTAAAAATCAACACAGTGCTGATATATCAATCACATAAACATAACATGATATCCGATTCCATTGAACAAATTTTATTATCATTCACTTCCATTTTAAACATATGTTGAAAGCAATAATTTTTGATATGGATGGAGTACTCATAGATTCAATGCCATATCATGCAGATTCATGGATATCTGCCTTTAATAAAGTAGGTATCAGTGCGACCAGAGAAGATATATACAGCATGGAAGGATCGAACAGTAAAGGCATGGTCAAGAAAATCTTTTCAAAAAATAAAAGAATACCAGAAGAAAATCACTACAGGGAACTACCAGTTATCAAAAGAGAGATTTTTTTTAAAATAAAAGAAATAAAAACTTTTGATGAGATTTATCCATGTCTTAACCTATTGAAAAATAAATATAAGCTAGCTGTTGTCTCAGGGTCAGATCAAAAAACCGTCACAAGTATAATAGACCGGATCTTCCCGGAAATATTTGAAGTGGTGATTACTGGAAGTGATGTAAATGAAGGTAAACCTTCTGCAGAGCCCTATCTGAATGCTATCAGGAAATTAAACGTTAAGGCAGATGAAAGTATAGTTATTGAGAATGCGCCTTTTGGAGTTGAAGCTGCTAAAAATGCAGGAATATATTGTATAGCTATTCCAACATATATTGATTCTAATCAGCTAAAAAAAGCAGATCTTATATTGGAAAACCATTCTGCTCTGAAAGAGTATTTTAAAAAGTTGATTTGAAAATAGCAATCTTACCTGGATAGCTGAGATAACGTCCTTTAAGCTACATTGGGTCTGGCAAATATATCTAAAAATGAATATGATTGGATTCGGCTATGTCACATAATCTGACACAGAGTATAAATTATTTAGTGTCCAGAAAAGTACTTTCCATGATATAACACCAGAGAACACTTTCCTGGAAGGAAACATAGCTTTTTGAATTCTTTTTTTAGACAAGTCTTACAGTTTCAAGGTTAGTAAGTGCACGAGTTTCAAGTCTGTATTTTTTGTACATAGAACTGGCAAGATCTATGCAGGAACTTTCCTCCCCATGCATTGTAAATATTCGCTCTGGCCTTGGTTTCATCTTCTTTACATAATCCATCAGCTGTTTTCTATCGGAATGGCCTGAAAAGCCATCCACTATTTCAACTTCCATATTCATCTTAACCATATCAGAGCCATTTTTGGCGGGAAGTGGAACTTCTTTCCATCCTTTCTGGATACGTCTTCCCATTGTTCCATCTGCCTGATATCCTACAAACACCAGAGTGTTACGTTCATCTGGAGCAAATGCTTTAAAGTAATCAAGTATCGGGCCAGCATTCATCATACCAGCAGTTGCAAGGATGACACAGGGATGAGGATCATCAATTATATTGCGGCGCAATTCATTTGAATCAACTGATCTAAAATTCTCAGAAAGAAATGGATTCTGTCCCTTCTGGAAAATAAGTTTTCTAAGATCATTGTTCAGATACTCAGGATAGGTCGCATGTATAGCAGTGGCTTCCCATATCATTCCATCAAGGTATACAGGTATATCACTGATGATTCCCTTTCTGATAGCTTCTTCCAGAACAATCATAACTTCCTGGCTTCTTCCAACCGCAAATGCGGGGATTAGTACGATACCATTTCTGTCAATAGTTCTTTTGACAATATTCTGAAGATTTTTTTCAGCTTCCTTCAATGATGGTTGAATAGCATTAGAATTGCCGTATGTGCTTTCAGTAATCACTGTTTCAACCCGGGGAAACTTATTCACTGCAGGATCAAATAATCTGGTAGGACCGTATTTATAGTCGCCTGTCATAACAATATTGTGTCGGCCATCGCCAATATGGAAATGCGAGATCGAAGAGCCAAGTATATGACCGGCGTTATGGAACGTTAGCTTGATATCAGGAGCAATATCTGTGACCTCTTCATAATCCAGTGTTATTGTATGCTTTAGAACTTCACGTATATCTGCAGATTCATAGGGGATCTTTCGGGCATCTCTTGCTGCAACATCGATGTAATCAAGCTGTAGAAGGGCCATCAAGTCACGTGTTGGCGGTGTACAGTATATAGGACCTTCATACCCATATTTATATAGTAGTGGTACTAGGCCCTGATGGTCCAGATGTGCATGCGTAATCACTACCGCATCCAGCTGGTTGAGTGGATATGCTTCAGGCACATACAGATATGGAGTCATGTTTTCATCAGAACCAACATTAACTCCACAGTCAACCATCACCCGGGACTCGGGGGTTGATAGGACAAAACAGCTCCTTCCAACTTCACGGCATCCACCAAGTGAAGTTATTCGTACCCACTCATCTTTGGAAGTGCACTCCCTATGGATTTTCCTACCAACTGTCTTAAGTATCTCTTTCCTTTCTTTGAGGTTGGTTCTCATAAATTCACGAATATTATTTACAGTCCTCGATTTAATTGGAGGGGTTCTTACTACTTTTGGAGTCCAGCCAACTTTTTTAGTTATCTCACGCAAAGTTTCTCCATGTTTACCAATGACCAATCCAGGCTTTTCGGCCTCGATAATCACCTCTCCCACATCTTCATCAAAATAGTAATTAGATATAACAGAATCTTCAGGAACAGTAGCTTTTATCTTTTCAATAGATTCTTCCGGTGCCAGTAGCACCTTTGGGTCAGGCCTGACAACTATACGTGTCCTGAGATTTTTAGCTAAATTTCTTACAAGGTTACCATTGTCTGCAAATTTACGGGGCTCTTCAGTATATACCACAAGTTGAGGACCTTCAAATTCAACATTTGATATTGTAGTATCACTGGGCAATGCGTCTTCAATTTTCTTTTTTAATTCTGATAGAATGTCTTCAATCGCCATTAACAAGCCTTCCTGTTTCAAAAAAATCAAAAAATATTAATTTTTAATATTAGGTGTAAACATAATTCCACAATATTTTGGGAATTACGTTTAAAAAATTTTAAAATATAATTTATGGGTTAGAATTTACTTAAATCCTGAAATAATCAGTTCAATGAATTTATCTTCTCATTAACCAGATCTTCTTCCATATGCATATAGTTTTCATCTGTAATACATACGACATCAATTCCATTTCCAGATGCTGAGTCTCTTTTCATAGCGTTGTGCAAGGCACGTATCGCAAGGTCTGCACCTTCTTCAATACTCATATCCGTATGATAGCGATCTTCAAGGACACCATAAGCTATGGGAGATCCTGAACCCGTTGCAACTGCATTTGTTTCTTCGATCATACCGCCAAGAGCATCCAGAGAATACAGATTCGGGCCTTTTTTATCCACTCCTCCAATAAGTAATTGAACCATCAGAGGATAATATCGCTGGCCACTCAATAAATTCGATAGCAAAGTAGTAATTCCTTTAATTGTCATTGTTTCCTGTCTTCTCATCTTATATAGCCTTGACTCTACACTTATGAGACGAACAATCTGCTGAGCATCTCCTACGGAGCCTGCAGTAGTCAAACCTACAAGGTCATCAATCTGATAAATCTTCTTTGCGGTTTTACTTGCAATTAAATTACCCATTGTTGCTCTTTTCTCTGTTGCTAGAACAACACCGTCCCTGCATACTATACCAACAGTAGTTGTGCCCTTTAAATATTTATCATCAACCATTAAACATACCTCAAATTAAAAATGAGAAAAATTATCAGTGATAAAAGTACGTGCTGACCATGTCAGTACACTATCTAATTGTTGATTTATATATATAATTCTTTTCCTGCATCAATACACATCAATTTCATCTGCAAGTCTTAATACCCTGGAAATACTTTCATTGGATAATCCATTATTTTTCATACTCTCAATTCGTTCATCCAGAGAGATACGGGTTGTACCTTTAATTAAATTATCCGAATGTGCAACTATCTTTTCCTCCAATGTCTGTGGCATATAGTTATTTTCAGGAAAGCCAAATTCTTGTGCTTCCTCCTGACTGATACCACCACCTACATGAGATCTGATAACTCCTGTTATTTCAGGTCCCAGGGCAAGATCTTCAGCTATCTTTACCCCTTCAACAACATGATCAATATCATGTGTTACAGAGCGTCCAATATCATGTAAAATAGCCCCTGCTATTACTAACTTAAGATCAACCGATCCACCTTTTTCAATAATATCGTAGGTTATCTTTTCAGCCAATTCTGAGACTGATCGTGAATGTGCAATTACATATTCTGAGCAGCCGACCTTTCTTAATATTTCTAAACACTGTTTTTCAGATAGCATATATCATCCTGAAATCCGGTTCAGTGTTCAACAGCCACATTTTTCCAGTTCTTCAACTCTTTCACGTATCTTTTCTACCACTTCAGTATTATCTTCAAAAACAAGATCTTCCCCACACATCAAACATAAGAACTCACATTCTGCAGCCTGATCAAAGACCATGCGACTACAACCTTCGGGGCAGGAATAAAACACATTGTTCTCTTCAAAATCAAACCTCATACGCAGATTTCGTATTAGCTTTTTCTTTTCTTTTTCCAGCTGATAATCTATGTCTGATAGATCAAGACGCCAGAGATACGTAAGCCATCCACTACTTGAATCTCTTTCTCTTCTGCAGACAGCAAGCTTATTTTCATACAATATAAACAACGTCCTTCGGACTATATTTAAAAGGACACCTGTTTCTTCTGCTATTTTTTCATCTGTCACTTCCCCTTCAGGCATTTTCTCAATCATTTCTAAACCTTCTTCACCCACCAGACGTGATAAGTAACCACGAACAACCGGATCATTTAAATCTACCAAAATTATCACCTCGAAATAAAATAAATGGTTTATTTTTAATATTAATGTGTCGAAAATATTCTGCATTAAGCCTTTACGAACTATTTATCATATTTTCAATATTATTAAAAACTTAATGAACCATCAGTCACCAACAACCTGCCCCTGGCCGATTTTTTTGGAAAACGGATTATTCAGAAAACTAGCTATACGTTCTGCACCTTTTTTTAGATCATTTAGCACATTTTCTCTACTATTTCCAACAGAAAAAATTGATGTTATTGGTTCATTGGCACCTATGATAGCACCCCTACAAGGTATATCTTTAGTATTTTCATATTTTATTCTTTCAAATATAGATTGGTTGACAACAAAATTATCATTTGAGTATAATATCGCACGTCCGGAATAGATTCCCGGATTAGGATTTATTGATGGAAGTTGGGAATTAAATGATTTAACATGTGCATCAAACAGGTTGATCCCTGTTGATGTTTCCACAGTATCTAGACTGCCCTGAAAACGGCCGTTGATTTCAGTAACAACGGGTCCATTATCAGTTATAATAAAATCTATACCGTTTGATCCTACCAGACCCAGTTCAAGTGAAATATCACATGCCATACTGCACATCAGTTCATTATACAGTGAATTAATGGGAGTTATATTTCCACAATATGCATACGGAAGCCTTGTGAGCCATGGAGTACCTATCAATTGTTCATTAGTAGAAATCACACATGATCCCTCATCAGAACTGATAAGAGATACGCTGGCAGGTGTGCCATCCACAAACTTCTGGACAATCATGTCACCCATATTCAGGCCTGCCTTTTCAGCCTCATATTTAAACTGATAGAATTCATCCAGATCATTTATTTTCCGATTAAGAAAGCCACCACCACCTATAGCCGGTTTGAGCATTAATGGAAAATCAACAGATTCGATCCTGTTCAATTGTATAATTTCAGGATGTGGGAAACCCAGCAAATTAAGTTTTTTTGCTAATTTTTTTTTATCTGAAATTGTTTTCATTAAATTATAGCTGTTGTTTAGAACTGGAACAGAAAAACACGCTTGATCCAGCATTTCAAACCCTGAACCAAGTACTATAAAATCAAAATCAACATTAAAACTGTTTATTAAATCATATATATCACAGGCTTCAATGTTATCTGGTTGCCCTTTATCTGAATGAACATTTAACTGTCTGGCCTCAGTTGCATATTGATCAAGGTCAAAGTCACAAAAAGCATCAATAGCGTACACACTGTAACCTGCATTTTTAGCAGAGTTTACAATATGTCTACTACTATATCCTATAACCAGAATTTTATTCATTTTACACTTCCAACTTTAAAGAACATTTAATCAGGTAAAATAAAAAGATCATCCTGTACCTTTATAGTATCTATTTCATTTCCAGGACTTGCAGTTAAAAACACAGGTTTTTTTAGTGTAATGGTACGATAAGTCGATGGATCCATCACCATAACCATATTATCTTCTATCGCAACAAGGATCGCAGGGACAGCATCAGTCCTTTTAGCAGCAATAGCTGCATCTTTGATATCATTTTCATTTATGCTTACCCTATAACCAGTGCTCAGATCAATTCCACGAATTTTTTTACCGGTACTTTTGATATCTATGACTTTATTGTTAAATAGTATGATATCTCCGATTGTAAATTCTGGAAGACGCATTGAAAATGTAATTCTATATAGATCTTTACCATCTTTTTGTCCATACAGAGATGGAGACTCCAGAAAACTGCCGCCCAGTTCATCTTCTATAGCCTTACATACATTTCTGCCAGATTTAGAGGAGCCTATGTAAACATCCAGACCTTCTTTTAATTCCTGGACATCAGTAATGAATGAAAAACGATCACCTTTCTTTTCCTGATTTTGCAGGACCTCGGACATAATATCCATACAATGATTCTTTTCATCATCTGTAGGAAGTCGATTCTGCGCCCTTATCTGTATAATTCCTTCATAATAGCCGCCTGATATTCTACTGCATATATCGCAGGACTTATAATTGACTCTTATTTCAGTATTCAAATATTGATTAATGGGTTCATTCATCACAGATGCATCAACCCTTATATAAATATGATAATTATTAGCCGAATGTTTATCACTTTCAAAAGATAGTTGTATGTTGTCAGCCATATCGTGTATCAACAATAAATCCTCTATTTTTTTAACGATAACATCATCAATAGTTCCACTATATGCCCATTGCCCCCGATCAAAAAAAGATCCGCATTTTGAGCAAATATCAATTTCAATTACTTCTGGCAATTCAGCTAATCTATATTTTTCAATGTAACAGGTTTTACATACATTTACCATGAGATTTTTAACTTCTTTGCCACACTTTGGGCACAAAATATAATTCATAAATATTCCAGTTCTCCATTTTTATCGATCCTTACAGGATAAATTTTTATCGAGCAAATAATCAGCACTTCCAATTCCTATTTTTTCTGCCTGTAATATATGCAGTTTTGGATCGGTAGCCCATAAATCTGCCAGGCTTGTGTTATCTACCCTTATTTTATTATTAATTAAATCAACGGTTGCGGAATCTATAGCTACTGGATCCTTTGAAGCAAGAATGCCAACATTTTCTGCAATTACAGGAGATGAAAAATTACAGCAATCACAGAAAGGAGTAATATCATATGCCCAGTTTATATAGCCAATTCTTTCTTCAAGAACTTTGACCGGTCCAGCTGCAGCTTCCCCAAGCCTGATCTGCATTCTTTCGCTGCAATCTGCAGGAGGTATAATGGCTTTGCTCGGACAACAATCTACGCATGAAAGTTCACCCTTACATACCTCACAGTCTAGTGTAACCACATTATCCTCAATTGTAAATGCACCCCATGCACATTCATCAATACATATACCACAACTGCTACATTTATTGTAATCTATAGATGGAATTCCTACTTCATGGATCTTAGTTTTACCAGCCTTATCGAGACATCCCATACCAAGATTTTTGATTGCACCACCAAATCCCGAGCCTGGATGACCTTTGCAGTGTGATATTACCACCATTGAGTCTGCATTTGCAATCGCAGAAGCTACAGTTGTATGTCTCAAAAATTCGCCATTTATTTCAACTACTACACTATCATTTCCTGTAAGGCCATCTGCAACAATAAAAGGAGCATTCATGGATGCCTCTGAAAAGCCATTAGCAGATGCTGTCCATAATAAGTCAACTGCATTAAACCTTCTACCTCTATAAAGAACGGTTGTATCCGTCACAAAAGGTACTCCACCCTGCTCCCTTATCAGATCAACAACGGTTCTTATAATGACGGGTCTGATATACGTAGTGTTTCCGTATTCACCGGGATGAATCTTTACCGCTACAATATCCCCCTCTTCTACAGGGGATATTTTTGCATAAATATCTTTTATCTGGTCTATATGAGTATTATCAGAGCAGATATCTTCAGCAGTTCTTAAAAACACCTCACTAATATTAACAAACCCCTATAAATTATTGTTATACAAATAATTAGATGATCCTAAATAATAATATATTGATATTAAGGACTAAACTCTCAACTCAAAATTAGTAATTTAGGTTGAACCTGGCAGCGATTCACCGTTCCCGTGGGCTCTCGCACCGCAGTACAGGGTGAAACGCTGGCAATCTTATCTTCTGTGTTCGGGATGGGTACAGGAGTTACCCTGCCGCTATGGCCGCCAGATTCGAACCGGTCAGTGTGTATGTATAAGTTTAGACGAAAGTGGGTGGATGTGTTATAGAGCCAAGGTCCGGATTCGAACCGGAATGGTATCGCTCTGCAGGCGATTGCGTAGCCGTTCCGCCACCTTGGCGCACTAGTGTACCGGGTTGGTGTATTGGTACGCAATCGATATAAACTTTCCTTTCAGTCGTGTAGGGGATTGCGGGTATAAATTACTTGAAGCATACCAGATTTCGCCTGGAATGTGCAAGTGTTCTGGCAGCAGGCACGGATGGTTAGTGGTCGCGGACTTAACATCTCGTTGCCTTGATGCGTACATCCCAACTCTATCAATCCGGTCTTTTACCGGTATCCTTAGTGACGTCTCTTTTCGGGTTAGATTTCGAGCTTAGATGCATTCAGCTCTTATTCCTTAGTGCGTAGCTGCTCAGCATTGCCCTGTCGGACAACTGATACACCAGTGGCACCGTTGCCCTGTTCCTCTCGTACTAAAAGCAACTTACCCTCAGACTTCTTACACCTCTAGTAGATAGTAACCGACCTGTCTCACGACGGTCTAAACCCAGCTCACGATCTCCTTTAATAGGCGAACAACCTCACCCTTGGCTGCTGCTGCACAGCCAGGATGGAAAGAACCGACATCGAGGTAGCAAGCTGCCGGGTCGATATGTGCTCTTGCCGGCAACGACTCAATTATCCCCGGGGTAACTTTTCTGTCAGCTTTAGCCCGCATCAAGCAGGACGTAAAGGTTCGCTAGAACCGACTTTCGTCTCGTGATCTGTTACTGTGTCAGATCACGTCAGGCTGACTTATGCTCTTGCACTCTTCGGCGGGTTTCCGACCCACCTGAGTCAACCTTTGTGCGCCCTTGATATCTTTTCAAGGGCGTCCCGCCCCAGGCAAACTGCCCACCTATCGGGGTCCTCCTCGCGGAGTTAGAGTCGCAATTTCACAAGGGTAGTGTCCCATTGGTGGCTCCACCCACGCTGGCGCGCGGGTTTCGACGCCTCCTACCTACACTGTACATGCGAAATCACAACTCAACGACAGGCTGCAGTAAAGCTCCACGGGGTCTTCACTTCCCCCTAGAGGTCTCTAGACTCTGCACTAGAATGTAAGCTTCACCGGATTCTGGCTAGGGACAGTAGAGCTCTCATTGATCCATTCATGCAAGTCGCCAATTAAGCGACAAGGTACTACGCTACCTTAAGAGGGTCATAGTTACCCCCGCCGTTTACAGGCCCTTCTTTCCGTTGTACCGGAGTTTCAGGTACCTGCACTGGGCAGGATTCAGAGATCGTACCAGCCCTTTCGGGTTTGCGATCTCCTATGTTGTTATTAGACAGTTGGAGCTCCCTGGTCACTGCGACCTGCTGTCTTCACAGCAGGCACTCCTTCTCCCGAAGTTACGGAGCCAATTTGCCGAATTCCCTTAGCCAGTGTATTTCCGACACGCCTTAGCCTTTTCAGCTAGGGGCACCTGTGTCAGATCTTGGTACGGACATTTAACTTCCTTTTCACGGACTCCCGGGTGCAGTTGACTTTCGCCATCACATATTCACCGGTTTCTCGCCATAACGGCTCTCCACCGGCTTGGATGCTTGGACAGCGCGACGACGCTGCTCAACCTGCCCGTGAGTGTCAGTTTTGTTGTTAAATGGTACAGGAATATTAACCTGTTTCCCTTTCGGCGTACTCGAATTACGGTACGTCTTAGGACCGACTAACCCTCGGCTGACGATCATTGCCGAGGAAACCTGGCCCCTTCGGCGGTCAGGATTCTCACCTGACTTTGCTGTTACTGTTACCAGGATTTTCGTTTCCGCACGGTCCACTGGACTTCACAGCCCAGCTTCTGCCCGAGCGCAACGCCTTCCTACAAGATTACCTTTCGGTACTCCGTGGTCTCGGTGGTCGACTTGAGCCCCGTCCATTTTCGGGGCCCCAAACCTCGACTGGTGAGCTGTTACGCACTCTTTAAAGGGTAGCTGCTTCTAAGCTAACCTTCCAGCTGTCTAGGGCCTGGGACACCCTTTAGTGTTAACACTTAGTCGACACTTGGGGACCTTAACCACGGGCTGGGTTGTCTCCCTTACGGACTACAGGCTTACCCCAGTAGTCCGGACTCTGATTGTCTTCGACGACGGTGTGTTTGGAGTTTGACAGGAGAGCGAGGGATTTCTCCCCCAACTTCCCCAATCCGTGCTCTACTCCACCGACTATCTCGGATCAGGTCATGCTACGACATGTTTTGGAAGGAACCAGCTGATGCCGGGCTAGATTAGCCTTTCACTCCAAGACGCAGGTCACACGAATGATTTGCAGATCAATACCGCTTGCGGTCCTCCACGTAGCTTTCGCCACGCTTCAACCTGCCCACGCCTAGATCGCCCGGCTTCGGGTCGTACCGTTACGACTCCACGCACTTGTATACGTCGCACCTGGTCCGGTTAAGGACTGCGTGCATGTTGCTTTCGCTTCGGCTACCCTTTGAGGTTAGCCATCGCCGTACCGATACACTCCCTGGCCCGTTCTTCAAAACGTATGATATGACACTGGCAACAATACCCGTACTGCCACCTCGCGATGGTTTCCTTCGTATTGCAGATCCTTTAATGCCATATCGTTCCATCACCATCAGGTTTCAGGCACTTTGCACCTCCCTTTCTGGGGTACTTTTCAGCTTTCGGTCACCCTACTATTTCACTATCGGTCTCAAGTTGTATTTAGTTTTGGAAGTTGATGTCTCCCAGATTCCCGCGGGATATCCAACCCACGGTACTCAGGTACCGATCCTTCTGCGTTTCATTGCGTCTACGTGACTATCACACTCTATGGTCTGACGTTCCAGACAATTCGACTACCCTGAATTTAGCAGAAAATGGACCGGCCCTTCCACACCACATTTCCCCTGCATTCCTGCGGGGATTCGGTTTGAACTGTACCGATTTCACTCGCCGTTACTTCCGGCATCTCGATTGATTTCTTTTCCTGTCCCTACTAAGATGTTTCAATTCGGGACGTTCCCGATCATTACTGATCAGTATCCTTGCGGATACTAAGAGGTCTCATTAGGAAATCCCCGGTTCGTTGGTTCCTTGCACCTTCCCGGGGCATATCGCAGCTTGGCACGTCCTTCTTCAGCACTTGAGCCGAGCCATTCACCTGATGGCATATTTGCCAGAGTCTGCCAGTAGCTTACACATTCCAGTAAGCGTCTGGTATACTTTGTAATTTATACCATACAATCCTATACACGACTTCATCGTGTTCTTACAGGTTAGATAAGAACACTTCCGTCCTTCCCGGATAACATCACTTACCCGGTGCACTTAATGAATGGACTTGCTGGGACTCGAACCCAGGGCCTCTGCCTTGCAAAGGCAGCGATCTTCCAGCTGATCTACAAGCCCTCCTGGATCTTTACTGCCCAGCTGTGTGTCCTTTTGTACTGGTCTGGCAGTCATTCAGCTTTCGGTGGTGGTTTTTTTTGCTTAGGAGGTGATCCAGCCGCAGATTCCCCTACGGCTACCTTGTTACGACTTAACCCCCCTTGCGAAATTTAGGTTCGAACACGACACTTAGTTCGTGCCCTCACCCATACCTCACTCGGGTGGTTTGACGGGCGGTGTGTGCAAGGAGCAGGGACGTATTCACCGCGCTATGTTGAAACGCGATTACTACGGATTCCAGCTTCATGAGGACGAGTTTCAGTCCTCAATCTGAACTACGATTGGGTTTAGGAGATTACCATCCCCTTTCGGGGCAGGAGCCCATTGTCCCAATCATTGTAGCCCGCGTGTAGCCCGGGAGATTCGGGGCATACTGACCTACCGTAGCCCGCACCTTCCTCCGCTTTAGCAGCGGCGGTCCCCACAGAGTACCCATCATTCCGAAGAACATGCTGGCAACAGTGGGCACGGGTCTCGCTCGTTGCCTGACTTAACAGGATGCTTCACAGTACGAACTGACGACGGCCATGCACCTCCTCTCAGCGATTCAGGTAAGGTCTTCAGCCTGACCTACATATTGCTGTCGCCCCCGGTGAGATTTCCGGCGTTGAGTCCAATTAAACCGCAGGCTCCACCCGTTGTAGTGCTCCCCCGCCAATTCCTTTAAGTTTCAGCCTTGCGGCCGTACTTCCCAGGTGGCTCGCTTCACGGCTTCCCTACGGCACCAGGAACGGTCGCACCATCCCTGACACATAGCGAGCATCGTTTACGGCTGGGACTACCCGGGTATCTAATCCGGTTCGTGCCCCCAGCTTTCGTCCCTCACCGTCGGACCCGTTCTGGTAAGACGCCTTCGCCACTGGTGGTCCCACAGGGATTACAAGATTTCACTCCTACCCCTGTGGTACCTCTTACCTCTCCCGGTCCCAAGTCTGACAGTATCCCCTGGAAGCCTAACAGTTGAGCTGTCAGATTTCCCAGAGGACTGATCAAACCGGCTACGGACCCTTTAGACCCAATAATAGTGATCACCACTCGGGCCGCCGGTGTTACCGCGGCGGCTGGCACCGGTCTTGCCCGGCCCTTGCTAACGCATGCCGTTTACACATGCGGACAGCCAGCATTGTATGCTGGCACTCGGTGTCCCCTTATCGCGGTTTCCCGCATTGTAAAGTTTTCGCGCCTGCTGCGCCCCGTAGGGCCTGGATTCATGTCTCAGAATCCATCTCCGGGCTCTTGCTCTCACAACCCGTACCCGTCGTCGGCTAGCAGGTACCTTGCACCCGCTACTACCTGATAGGCCGCAGACCCATCCTTGGGCAGACGAATCCTTTTGAACCACGAAGCATTCCAGCTATCATGGCATATCCGGAATTATCCCCAGTTTCCCGGGGTTATGCCGGTCCCAAGGGCAGGTTATCCACGTGTTACTGAGCAGTTCGCCATGTTCACGAAGAACATATAACTTGCATGGCTTAGTCGAACACCGATAGCAGTGACCTCTGGCAGGATCAACCAGAATTATATGCACACTTTTGTTGCATACCACACTATCTTGAATTTGTTAGAATATTGGTGGGAGAACTCAATCACTTGAGTTCAATGCACAATCCAGTTAACTTCCATCGCATAGACGGAAACTGGTAAGTTATATATAAGATAATACAACCACCAGCCGAAATTAACTGAACTGCCAGATCCAGCGTCAGACAGGAAAAAACTCCTGTCTCCATTACATGATGATAAGGAAATTTGTCCCATTATCAGGATGTTATACATTGACTTAATAATATATATAAGTTTGCATAACTGCTATTTCAGAACTTTTTCAGAACAAATGTCTGAACATGCTGAGCATCAAACATGGAAAAATCACCTTCCATATTTGTTTCTTACTTCTGATGTAAGCATAACTACAAATGCAACATTATATTTAAACTTTTTGTCATCATATAACTAATTTAATGATACGTAATAAGATGTCAACATTGATCTTTACTCTAACTAAAAAATTATATCTGATGCTAAAATAAAATAGAAGCAAATCTATGCTCATACACTTATTTTCAGGTTCAAGGAGAGAATAATACTGCCTTTAAAAAAAAGATAATAGGTTACTTTTCAGGTGGCCAGTATTTATCCATCCATCCAGGTAACCTTCCAGAATCAGCAGAGCCAATAAGAACATTTGACCCTAGCTGATCCTCCACATCACCCTGCAGACGAGCAGCTAAACCAGGCAGAATTACCGTATTGTGAGAAGTCTTTTCCTTCAGATCAAAACTAGATTCTTCCAATACCTGCTTTATCTTGGATGCGGTGAGTTGTCCACCAGCAACAGCAGCTTCCACACCTATTCCATCAGTATCAACAGCTACAAGATAAGAATCAATACCATTTGAAGAAAGATCGCTTTCAACTGTATAATATGTCAAAGCAAAGTTGGTGGTTATGATAAGAGGCGAATCAGCTGTTGGTGAACCTACCTCATATACCCCAGGATCAACTGTTACCGGTTTTCTCGGGTCAGTATAAATCGTGTCCCCTAGCTGTAGCTCAGGGATCATGGCATAAGGTTCTGTACTGTGGAGAATCATTATATCCCCATACTTTATTGTGAACACTGATGCAATCACAGTTTCCCAGTAAGAAGCAGTTACCTTTTCTTTGTGTACAAGCCAGGAAGTAAGAGGTACAGCCATTATCGGATAGGCAATATCACGATCGCCTTCAATTCCAGCTCGCCTTATTTTAATTATATTATTGAATGTGGTGCTCAGTTCTTTTCCGGTAGGATAGGTACCGGGATCAAGAACAAGGTTATCCATACCCATACTGCTGAAAGTTTTTGCCAGAGATTTCAGATTATCCAGGTCATTTGGAGAAAACAGTGCAATAGGTAGATCATATTCCACAGCAATATCAGCCATTTGCTGCCAGTTTTCCATTGTCGCAGCATAGAGTAAAGGTTTTCTCTCTGCTGCAATTTCAGCACCTGCTTTCAGAACTTCGGGATTGAATGAGCACAGCACAAGAGGAAGATCTGTAGCCTTCATTACCTTCTCCACTGTGCTGGCAAATTTCTGCGGATCATCGGACACGGATCGTATAGCAACCATATCTGCAGTAAGAAATTCTCCAACATAGAATTTCTTAAAGTCCGCTATATGATCTACTCTTTCAATGAGTTCATTTTCCGGCATCGTGTCCCAGACATCATAAGCAAGAGCAGTTCTATTGAAAAAAGTAAGCTTATGGCGGTAAAGTACATCATCACCACCAATCTTTACAACATTATCCCCGGTTCCAATTTCAACTTCCCTTATTTCAGGTGCAAGAAGCTTTTCCAGTTTATCAAACTTATCCTTATATTCATCCTTGAGCAAAGGAGTGCATGAGCTTAACTTGGCTGATCGGTTAATCAGTTTTGAAGCAAATGCCATACAGGTTTCTTCCCCACATACTCCGCAATTATCACCTGGTAAATATTTGTAAACTTCAAGAGGACTATTAACTTTCATATATCACACCTCCATTCCAACCCAGTTCGTTATATCAGCCGATTCAGCCTCAATTGAGCCATATAATGTCTGAGTAATCTGTTTGAGGACCTGCACAGATGTGGGATGCATCATCATAAACAAGTCATTTCCAGCAAGTGCCAGGGACAGACCAGTTACAATCTCCCATATAGGCCCACGATACTCTCTTGGACCCCAGTCTGAATCTTCCTTCATTGGGGATGATTTCATCCATGATTCCCTGGCACCCCATGCATTTGTGGTTCCTGATGACATAGGGAAGGTCAGTTCATCGTCACCCATCAATCCTGCAAGCCTTATGCGTTCCATGTTAGTATAGGCATAATCAAGACCATAACCCAGAGCTGCAGTTGTTGGATCCATTACAATACTTTCACGAGGTACATTGCATTGTTTCATAAGTTTTCTATTAAGTTCCTTTTGAGCATTTATCTCAAGCTGGGTCCAGGAAAGAACAGCATGACCATAATCATTTGCCGCTTTGGCTATTCGCTCATAATCAAGATTAAGGCTTGCAGATGCAAGCAGAACCCTCTCACCTTCTGCAACCTCTGCAGCTTTTTCAAGGACTTCCGGATCTTTCTGAGGATTTCCTGAGCCGCCTATAACAATAGGCACATCTACAGCCTGAAGAACATCCTCAATCACTTTCGAAGCATCTCTTGCAGAAGTATCATTGATCATTGGATCAGTTGAAATCAAATGGACGGTTACCATATCAGCATTAAACTCCCTTACCACTTTTTTTGCCCATTCTGCCGGATCCTGCATTACATCTTCATAATTGACCTTCACAGCTTTTGCCATACCTATAGGCATATCAAAAACATCCATTGTGATGTAATTCCTGTGAGGCATCGGAGCATCAAAATAATAAGGAAGGGCATTTTCCCCACCGATTGTTACTGTGCTCTTTCTGCTTCCTCCATCAGAAGATGTTGCTCCAAAAGTTACTTCCTGAATTGGATTAGTCCATTCTTTTACTTTTGATACTTCAAACTTTGCAGAAACCAGTTCATTTAACTTCCTTCCTGGCATTGCAGCTCTTTTTTCAGGTTCACCTGAGACACTTTCTCCAGTAGCTGCAGCAGCAAATGCCTGTTCTACAGGATAACCCAGTATACGGGCAATATTTGCAAGGTGAATGGATAGCTGCGCAGTCTCATGACCCAGAGCATGAGCAACAGCTGGATTTAAACCACCACCAAAGCCACTTATATCCAGTTCTATATCTCCTTCTATACTGATTCCTTCAAGTGATTCAACATCAAGATCCTGTAACATATCAGTTAATTCGGATAACTTAATTTTTTTTGCCATTTAGATTCCACCTTCTGAAGATAAAAATAAAAATGTATGAATCTTATTTATAGACCTAGTCTTTTTGCAATTGCATTGACTTCTTTTAAAGCAGCTGAATTTTCGGGTAGATCAAACAGTGGAGTACCCACAAGGTCCCGGTTCACAATTTCTTCATCAACAGGCACAGTACCTATCAGTTCAAGATCAAGATCAATTGCAAGTTCCTTCAGTTTTTCCCTGTTACTGCTATTAACTTTATTTGCTACAACATAAACATTTCCAACATGCGTATCAAGTTCACTTACCAGATCCCTTATGCGTTCTGCTGTCTGAAGGCCTCTTCGGGATCCATCAGTCACCACTATAAGGTCGTCCACATCATGAATAAGTTTTCTGCTAAAATGCTCGAGCCCGGCAGCAGTGTCAAGAATGACAATGTCATAGTTCTCAATCAGTCGCTCCATTATTCCACGAAGCAGGTTATTCACATAGCAGTAGCATCCTGGGCCTTCAGGCCTGCCCATCACAAGAAGATCATATCCCGGCATTTCATTGATAACTTCATAAATTTTGGATTCAAGTATTGATTCCTTGTTAATATCGGGGGGAAGATTATCTCTTTCAGAAAGCATGTATTCACGGATATCACCCACTGTCTTCTCTACATCACAACCCAGGGTTTCCGGAAGATTTGTATCCGGATCAGCGTCAACAGCAAGAACAAGATTGTCTTTATTTGTCAAATAACGGATAAGAAGTGTAGTTATTGCGGTCTTGCCGGTACCGCCCTTACCCGTTACTGCAATTACCTTTGTCACAAAAATCCTCTTAATCTTATTCTTTCTTTTTAATAATCAGGCGATCTATACTGATCTTTGCATTCTTGAGAGTGATCTTCACACCACTGCCAGATGACTGTGGAATCTGCATCTGAGATGGCTGGATCATTCCTGAAGAGGGAAAACCACCTGTTTGAGGCATGGATATACTTTCAGATTCCACCTTTTCTTGTGCCTGGGGTGTGATTTCAGCCTCTTCTTCAGATTCTTCAACCCATCTTTCAGTTATTGGATGATCCTGGCCCTTCAGGAATGCTTCAAGTGACTGAATATCTGAAGCATCCTCTTCAGTAGCAACCTTGTCTGCAATTTCTTCAGGAATACTATCATAAACCTTATCCTTGAGATGTTTTGGCATCCATACAACCCGGTCCCATCCACCATCGGCCTGAATGAACTTTGGGGATCTGAAGTAATTAATACCTATTCCCAGGAATCCAACAACCTGTTTTCCACCGCCAGTCTGACCTGCCATTGTTGAAAACGGGAGGCCGTTTGGAGCATTTCCGGAATAGTCACGGTCGATCCATCCAATACCATCAACTTCAGGAATGTAGAAACCAACCACCTCAAAGCAGCCACATGATGTATGTGGATATTCAAAGAATGAGTGCAATTTTATACGATCATATTCTCCACTCGAAAGGGATTTAGCACGTTCATTGACACCTGTATATTCACCTGAAAAATCATCAATTGCCTCTCCTTTTTCAATTGCAAACTGGGGACCTTCAGGATCAACCTTGGCTGCAGCTCGTCCGTCGAACCAGTTGATAGCTCCACAAAGAGAAACCCTGTCAGGAGTAATCACACAGACGTTTGTTGGTGCAAAGGATTGACAGAGAGTACATCCATAGAATACATCCACATCCTCATCATGCAGATCACGGGTTCGTTCATCTCGTGCTTCATATACCTTAAAGGCGTCTTCCAGCTCTTTTTCGACCTCTCCCATATCTGTTATATAGATTGCTTCTATATCTTCGATAAAGGGAAGCTCGCTCTTAAAGAGCATCATTGTTGCTCTTGCTATATGCTCAAAAGAGTCAAGCCCTTTGTTCACAGCTTCCTTACTAACACGAAGCCATATATCGTATCTTTGATTAAGATGCATCACGCCCTGTAAATAATTCTGGAAGTCATGATTTCTCCTTTCAACTATTGACTCAATATCCGGTTCGACAAGTTCTCCTGATATACGATAGATCATTGCAAGAGGATATCTTCCACCTTCTTCCATTTCAGATATGTCAGGACCTATCAAGGTAAATTTTCCGTCTTCCACGGGATTAATACTCTCATCCGGAGGTACCGCCCGAACCAGTTCAAATCCTTTGGATTTTGGTCCTGCCAGTTCAACATACATATCATCCTTTCTAACCCTTTCACCCTCGAACATAGGTGATATTTCAAACGGGAACTCTTCTGTCATATTGATTTCACCATCACATTTGAATAAATCATAAATTTTCAATCAGTTCATCCAGTGCCTTAAGATGAGTCTCTTTATCAAGTTTTCCAAACGACATATCTGCATTTTGTATGTAGTTTCGATCAATTGAAAGTGTTTTCAGGTCCGTAAAATTTCTGATACCTGAAAGTACCTGATTAATATAATACTTTTTGTGAGCAAGTACAATGATCAGGTCATATTGGCCATTTCCATCCAGTCCATGCCACTGAGGATCTCCCAGATATAATCCAAGAGAATGAATGTTTACATATTTTGCATCTACATCTGCATCCACAAATCCCTTCATTGAATGACCTGTAGCAGCTATAGGAATACCTTTTTTTCCAATCTGGATTGCTCTTTTCAGCAGATCCTCATCAAGCACATCACCACCAACTACAAGCAGAGGCCTTTTTGCCTTTGAGATCAATTTGCCGGCAACCTTTGGCTGAACAGGCTTTGCAATCTTTGTACCCCATGTTGTACTTATAGCAGTATTTTTAGTTGTTTCTACCATAATCACACCTCCTGCCCACGACATAGCCTCTCCAGATTCGTAGGCTGTGCAGAGATATCAAATTTCATAGATGGACCTGAAAGTATCTTTTTCTTCTTCCAGTCTATTTCCCATCCATGCTCAGATTCCAGTATCTTCAGAAGCTCGTCTCTCTTAGCAAGAGGAAGATCCTGTTCATTTCTCACAAATATATGCCAGTCATTCGGCAAAACTCCAAGATACTTTTGACTCAGTTCTATATAGTGAGTCAATTTTATCATTCGTCCCATATTATTGTCACTTGGGCGAATACAGTTCTTGGCAAGCATAGGCATGACTTCCTCCACACTTCCGGCTGTAGTTATCAGGAATTCAGGCACTGAAGCTATAGGCATTATCTCTCCGTTTCTTGCATCATATACCGTCCATTTTTCTTCGCTGTAGGGACGGCCAATGAGGGCCCTGCGGTACTTGGATCCATGCGGACCTACTATCACAGGAATTCCCAGCCTGTTACATCCTGATGCAATTGCAGACGCTTTCTGAGAGTAAGCACCCCATGCAAGAGCAGTGGCACCTATACGATTCATAACATAATCAGCAATTTCCTCATAATTACCGCTTATCTGTCTCTGAGCAAATATAGCAGCTACCTTTATAGCTGTCGCAGCAATATGTGAATTTGAAACGCATGATCCAACGTTTATGAGATTACCCTTGCTGAACTTTGCAGGATATTTTTCATATAGAGTATTTCCATCATCATCCTGGTACATACCAAGGTCCATTGCAGCACATCCTGATACCACAACTATATAATTTCTTCTCAGCATCTCATCTGCTATTTTGTATATATCCTTGGTACCTTCCGGATAATTGGAACAGCCAACCATTGCAATAATTCCAGGAGTGGTTCCAAGAACAAGGTTTACTCCTTCTTCCCTGATCTCTGGATCGCTTATCTGACCTCTTCCAACTCTCACACGGCCTCTTTCTTCACGTATGGCCTTCTTTGATGCTTTTTCGATAACATTCAACACCGGAATGTCTTTCGGACATACTGGTTCACATTTACCACAGCCAATACACAGGTCATGAAGCTTTTCGAGTTCACCCATATCTTCAGATTCTGCAGCTCTGAATGCATCACTTATAGGAAGGTTGACAGGGCAAGCATTTTCACAGAGCTGGCAGTGTATACAGCGATTGACCAGTTCCTGGAATTCTGTATCTGATGGAATAGCAGTGAGTCCTTTATCCTTTCTTACAGGAGCTATTTCACGAGCAACTCTTACTGCTATCTCTCCTACCTTATCAAAGTCAAGAATCAATGCACCGGCCTCTTTTCCGCTTACAAGATCAGAGACAATATCTTCTACATCATCATTTGTACGATCCTTTAGACCATACATTATCTTCTCATTGGTTGCAATCACGGGCATTGAAAGTTCCTTTGCTTCTCTGAGAACATCAGCTCTTACACACTGTTCATCAACAACGATTACATCTGGTACACCAGATCGTATAAACTTAAGTTCCTTTGATATCGGCCCTATAACTTTTGATATAGGACTCGCACCGCCCTCAGATTTATATCGACTCATATCAAGGGCAGTACAGCAGAGGCCACCAAGTTCTATTTCATCGTCAAGACCTTTTTCATCAATATAATCAATTATATGTGTAACTGCCGCTACATTATGCCCGATTGTCAGGACCATAGGTTTATCGGAATCAATACAGCCCATTCCAAGTTCAGAAAATGAAGTATTTTCTTCAGATTTTGGCATATTCAAACATGATATCTGTGCTACATCTGAAACTTCCATTCCCACATGATCTATCATCCCACCATGAAGAGCTTTAGATTCAAAATCAATTGAAGCTCCTTCCTGACCAACCTGAATAGTTGCAAGTAGTTGTGTCAGCTGCTCTTCAACATAATCAAGAGCTTTTTCCAGGTCTCCCAATGTTTCAGGCTGTGATCCGGTTACCAGCTGAATAATCGGTGTTTTCAAATTCGATGCGCCAACATCTATCGGGTGATCTGCACCGTATTTATCTATAAGATAATGAAGCAGATGCCTTCCATGTGCCGAATGTGCTGCTGCACCGGTAATTACCCTCAGAAGAAATTCCCTTGCCTGGTGACTTGCTAGATCTATTCCACATGCACCTTCTTTGTTTTTACTCAGATCACATTTACCAAAGGTACAGTAACAGCACTGATCACATACCGGTGTATATATTGGTTCATACCTGTTAAACAGCTTGAAGTCCCATTCTCTAAGATCTTTAATGCCTGGACATGGAGTAGGACCAACATCTTCTTCCACCTCAGCTTCTTTTTCAATGGCACCCACAACACTGCCTATAGTAATATGAACATTTTCCAGTTCTTCAATGGAAAAATTCCCAGTTTTAATCTGACTCATTTTATATATTTCTCCTTCTGATTTACCATAAATTTTTGAAATACTTACCAAGCAAAGATGCGCAAAAATTAAAATTCAGTATTTCTTATAATATGATTAAATTTATGCCTAGTGTATAGTAACATCAATATATAACAGTTTCGCTTAATTATCATGATTATTACTTATATATTGGTTTGCAGCACTCAGATAATATTATTTAGCGTATGAAATGCCCACACCAGTACACATTATACATATATGTACAAAAAGCACAAATGCATGCAGTTTGATATAATACATACCTATAAATGCTTTATCTTTTACGGATGAGATTATCCCTCCATGAGATTATTCTCAGATAAATAATCAAAAACAATTTTATCTGATGTAAGCAGTTGAATTAATGCGGAGGATATTGTGAGCAAAGAATGCTGGATATGTGGTAAGAAAGATATATTTCCATATAAGTGCAGATATTGTGGAAAAGAGTTCTGTTCAGACCACAGACTACCTGAAAGACATGCCTGTGAAGGGCTTGAATCTATGAAGAGAGGGTCCTGGAACAAAAAGAAAAGCCAACCTGAAGACCTATTCAACGATGTGTTAAAGCAGGCATCAGTTCAAGTTGGTAAAAGTGCTATAAAGGGAATTACAATGACAATAAAGAAATCTCTCACAAGCAGTCCTTCAATGACAATTATTGCAATCTGCATAATTTCATTTATACTTGGTATAATACCAGGATATTTCGACCTGTTCAAATTTGACCCAACCCAGATCTTAGCAAAACCATGGGCAATAATCACCTATATGTTTTTGCATGCAGGAGTAGCACATCTGTTTTTCAACATGCTGGTATTATTCTTTTTTGGAAGAGAACTGGAAAGACGTGTTGGGAACACCATGTTTTTAAAAGTATTCTTCATATCGGGAATCGTTGCAGCTCTTGGTTACTCATTAACGAGCGATATTTCAATGGTTGGAGCAAGTGGAGCAATATACGGAGTCTTTGCAGCTGTAGCTCTACTTGCACCGGACCTGCGAATATATATTTACTTTTTCCCTATGAAAATAAAATACGCTCTTGTGATATTTGCAGCTATAGACTTCCTTTTAATTAGTGCCCCTACAATGATTGCACACAGCGCACACCTGATGGGCCTTTTTACAGGGCTTTTGATGGGGTATTACATAAAAAAAGCAAATAAAGAGATAAAATACAGGAAAAGGGGATACTACCACAGGTGATTACTTTTGGCAGATCAAAAAAGTCACCTTAAAAAATACTATCCAAAGCCAGATGAAAATGAAGAAATTCCGATACAGGTTCTTGGACGTGAAAATAAGATCGCAGGGTGGTCTCCAGAACTGAGAAAGACATTATATTTAGATGATCCAGAAAAAGCGGAAGGATTAAAACGTATTCGTGAGATTACACTCCTTAAAGTTTATAACTGGTATTCAAATCGCGAAAGTTTAATAGAATTATCCAATAAAGAAAATTCACAGCTTGAACATATACTGGAGAAATTCTCACAGGATGGGGGAGAAATCAGGTATACCCGTAAAAAGATTAAAAAACGTATGATCAACTATTTCAGACTTGAAAAATCTTCCATACCATACAGAAAAATTGAAAGAAAGATACTTGCAGATAAGTTATAGCATTCTCAAATAAATTTTTTGAATAAATAAGCAATTTAGATATTATGATAAGTATTTATAGCGTGTTCGATATATTCAATTTTTATATTGCCAAATTACAGGATGTGAAATTATAAAACCCGTTAAAACCGGATTTAGTTCCATTGTCAAATACCTGAGCACAAAAAAAGAGCATGGTAGGCGAAGTATAGGGTTGCTTGTGGACGGGCCTAATGTTCTTAGAAAAGAATTCGATGTCAATCTTGAAGAAATAAGAACTGTGCTTACAGAGTATGGGAATGTGAAAATAGGACGCGTATTCCTGAATCAATATGCTTCCAATAAATTGGTTGAAGCAATTGAGAACAATGGCTTTGAACCTATTATTTGTTCCAGTGATGTCGATGTAAGACTTGCGGTTGAAGGAATGGAACTGGTATTTAATCCCAATATTGACACTCTCGCTCTCGTTACCAGAGACGCTGATTTTAAGCCTCTATTAAATAAAGCAAATGAAAATGGAAAAGAAACAATTATTTTCGGAGTGGAACCAGGTTTTTCCTCTGCATTAAGAAACTCTGCGGATTATGTTATAATAATAGGACAGGATCATTCAGCTCAGAATAATGAAATTGAAGTTGAAGTCGAGCAGCAGTAACTCATAGAAGTAATCTCCTATAGCTTATACTTTCTTGATCCCTTTTATAATATCCTCAAGCCTATTTCTTGAAATTCCTTTTTTGGCTTCAGTGCAGTTCTTAACTCTTTCTATTAGAAGATTAAGTTCCTCCTCCTCCAGAGAGTAGCCAATATCTTTCACAATCCCTTTCAATGCTTTCATTCCGGTATGTTTGCCAGCAATAAGATTTCTTTTACCACCAACAATCTCAGGTGAGAATAATTCATAGGTTCTTGGATCTTCAAGTATTGCCATTACATGTATTCCAGATTCATGTGAAAAGGCATTCTTCCCAACAATTGCCTTATTAGCAGCAACCTGAACATTAGAATACTTCTGCACCAGATCAGATATTTTTTTAATATTTCTGGTGTTGTATTTTTCAATACCGTACTGAACCATCAGTGACAGAAGAACCTCTTCAAGAGCAGCGTTTCCCGCCCGTTCCCCGATTCCATTTACAGTTGTGTGTAGTTGTTTAGCACCAGCTTCAGCGGCTGCCAGTGTATTTGCAGTTGCCAGTCCCAGGTCATTATGACAGTGGATACAAACAGGAGTATGAATTTCTTTTTTTATTTCGGTTACCAGATAATATGCTGTGGATGGATTCAAGATCCCAATCGTGTCTGCTATACTGACATAGTCAACCCCGTAGTCCTCAGCTGTCAGAAAAGCTTTTTTGAGTACTGAAATATCAGTCCTCGTGGCATCCTCTGCTGCAAACCTTACAGAAAGACCATGATCCTTTGCATATTCAATAGTGTTGAAGGCACAGTCGGTTATTTCTTTGCAGCTCTTGTGGTATTTATGCTTGAGGTGAAGATCAGACATAGCTATAAATATACTCACCATATCCACGTTACAATCAATAGCAGAATCAACATCTGCAATCAGTGCCCGGGACAAGCAACAGGTTCTTGCATCAAGTCCCATACCAGCAATTTCTTTAACAGTGTCTTTTTCAGCTGCAGAAACAACCGGAAATCCGGCTTCGATAATCTCAACACCAACCTCATCCAGTTCACGTGCAAGAGCAATTTTTTCCTCTCTGGTGAATACAACACCTGGTGTCTGTTCGCCGTCTCTTAGTGTAACATCACATATTTCAATATCTTTCGGAGTATTGGACACAAATTTTATAAGTTCATTTCGGGAATAATATTCTTTGAGCATTCTACCTGTTCCTTTAAGAGTCAAATGAATAAGCAATAAATAGGTTATGTAAGAAAATAAAATAGGACTATATGTAGTTTATGAATATATTCAACTATTTTTTTTACTCTCTGCAACCATATTTGCAATCCGTGCCGCAAGAGCACCTGCAACAAAACCAGCATCTATATTAACAACACCAATGATCGAACAGGACTGCAACATTGATAAAAGAGCAGCTTCTCCTTTTCCACCCGCACCATAGCCTGTCGATACAGGAACTCCAATTACAGGAACATCTATTAAACCAGAAACAACAGCCGGAAGCGTACCTTCTCTGCCAGCTGCAACTACCACCGCATTGACCTCCCGGTCCCTGAACTTTGAGATTTCAGGATAGAGCCGATGGATACCTGCAACACCTACATCATAAGCACTTACAACATCACAACCCATTTCCCGGGCAACAATACAGGCTTCCTCTGCCACTCCAATATCAGCAGTGCCAGCAGAGATAACGCCGACCACTCCACCTGTTTTTTTTACAGGAGTACCATCATTAATGACAGTGGATCTGGATTTTGGAGACCATTCTATATACTGTGAATTAAACGATTCATGGATTTTCTCATAATGTATATCAGATACCCGAGTTACAATCACCCGTCCGGTGTGTTCCAGATGGACCCTGACAATCTCTACAACATCCTCCGGAGTTTTTCCTTCTGCAAGGATGGCTTCGGGATAACCTGTCCTGTAAAGCCTGTGAGTATCTGCCTTTGCAATTTCCAAAACTGGTGTAAAACCCAGAGACTGAATCTGTGATGAAGCACCCTCTATATCCAGTTTCCCGTCCTGTAATTTTTGTAATATTTTTTTCAGTTCCATGGTATTGATCCATAGTTAATTATGTTAGTTTATCTTGAACTTTTTCATAGAAGCTGACCACCGAAGACTTAACAAATCGTGCAGGATTCTTTGCTTCTGTAAGTGTTACCACATCATTTTCTGTTATGCTATAAGTGTACTGCCCATCAATCACAATAGCCGCTTTTTTCTCAGGTATTGTAAGTCTTATTTTTAAAATCGAATCTGCAGGAACGACCCATGGCCTTGCAGATAATTTAAATGGTGCAAGAGGAACAATTACCGCAGCATCCACCCGGGGATCAATGATCGGACCACCAGCACTCATGGCATATGCAGTCGATCCTGTGGGTGTAGCAAAAACAACACCATCAGCCCGCAGTTCTTCCATTTCACATTCATCCACCATGATCTTGAAAGTTAATATCTTTGCAGGTCTGGCCGTGATCAATACTGCTTCGTTTGTAGCGGAGGGAAGTTTCTGACCATTGAATGTAACTTCCAGACGTATTCTTTCATGATACGTGAAGCCTTCAAGTATTTTACCTATTGTCTCAATGGCATCTTCAGGATTTACATCAACAAGAAATCCAAGAGTACCCATATTTATACCAAGAACCGGGAGCGGATCTTCCATCTTAGAAATACTTCTAAGGACAGTTCCGTCTCCTCCTATAGAGATCAAGAACTCTGCGCCCAGGTCTCTCATATTTTTTATCGGAACTATTTTATAGTTTTTTAGTCCAAGTGGTTTAGCAGTATCAGGGGATACCAGAATATCCACTTTCATGCCAAAATGATCAATTATATTTTGAGCCATCCAAAGAGCATCTCTGTTATCACATCTGGCAACAATTCCTATTTTGTTCACTTTCAAGATTATTCCCTTACCGTTAATCTGAGGATATCTCTGTGAATATGGCTATTTGAAGCTACAATATCAACCTTCTTTGCCACATTGTCTACAAGTTTTAACTGTGCGCCGATGCCATTTGTAACTGTACCCCCAGCTTCTTCAAGTATCAGTTTCCCAGCCGCCACATCAACCAGCCTCAAAGTTCTTCGAACATCTATAAATGCGTCAGTTCTGCCTGCTGCAACATAGCATATTTCAAGAGCAACACTACCAAATATTCTGATACGCCTTACTTTTTTCCATAAGTTTACTGTCCGCCCTACATTCAAGCGGTAGCCATAAAGACTGATGCATGAAAGATTAAGTCTGGTTGTAGATGAAGGAGATATTTTAGTTCCATTTAAATATGCACCCTTCCCTTTTTCAGCAAAATACAGATCATTGTTTGCTATATTTTTTACATATCCAAACCATATTTCAGATATATCAGGAGTACCTATTGCAATTGAAACACTATAAATGGGAATCCCAAAGGCAGCATTATATGTACCGTCCAGTGGATCAACAACCACTGCAAAATCGGGGTTGTTCCCTATTATTTTTTCTCCATACTCTTCACTTAGAACTCTCATGGACCTGCCATCAGATTCCAGCACATCAAATATGGCTTTTTCAGCTACATCATCTATCAGTTTAGTTGGTGTTCCATCAGCACCAGTATAAACAGTCTTGTAGCCTTCTGCAGTCCCGACCAGATTTTTAATAGCCTCTGCAGCAGCTTTTGATGCGCTGTTGCAGAGACTCAAAAAATCATATTTTTCATTCATGTACACACAGTTTGAAATCAGATCAAACCAATTGCTTTGTCTGTTTTTTCAATGGATTTTTCACCATCTTTTTCCAGTTCCATCATAGCACGGATTGCATCCACATTTTCGGGAATCACATTTGATTCCTGATGAATTGCCTGGAAGAAGTACAATTCCTTTTCATACAGGCTGATTGATTCATTCCATACACAGTTTTCCCACATATCATAGCGTGGCCTAAGCATGTCCCTTGAAAGTTCAATTATCTCAGCTGTAGATGATATTCCCTGGCCAACAAATCTCACCCTTGACTGTCTGGAAAGGACCTCTTCAATATCTTTTTCAGTACAGTCCTTCTCAAAATCAATATTTACAATATGAACATGCATCAGGGTTGTTGGCAGTTTAACTGCAGTTGTAGTGATATTAATATGTGGCATCACAGATTTTACATCGGGCCCATGATGAGATGGTAGTTTTACAGGATTTGGAACAATTGCATTTATCGGGCCTTTTTTAATGTCACCGGGATCTGCAGATCTTCTGAGTAAAGATACCCTGACTTTTTTTACTCCAAATTCCTTATCAAGAGGAGATATAACCCTGCACAGACCGGTTGTATTACATGAAACAACCCTCACAAAGTCCCTGCCAAGTGCTTCGCTATAATTTGATACTGCATTAAAGGAAAATCCTGCAAGTTCATGATCTTCTCCACCCTGCCAGATAGCTTTTACACCATGTTTTTCATAAAGTGATTTGTTTTCTGCCCCTACTCCGCCTGGAGTGCAATCAACCACAACATCTGCCACATCAATCATATCCTCAACAGTACCCATTACAGATAAATCTGCCTTCTTCATTGAATCCATACGATCTGATGGAGCATAGATATCATATCCTTTATCCCTTGCAATAAAAGCCTCAAAATTTGGCCTGGTCTTGGAAACCCCCACTATCTCCATATCATCCTGAAGAGCTACAGCATCTGCAACTCTCTTACCAATTGTACCATATCCATTTATCGCAACTTTAACTTTTGACATTTATTTACCTCCAATTATTTAAAAAATTTAATGCGCTAATGATCTTTTTTTTGTTATTCACCAATGTAGTAATCTAAAATTATATATTCATTCATTCTTATATATTAACCAATAAAAAAATCATCGATCATTGTACCAACCCCACTATTTGATGTAAATTCTTATTCATTTTTTAATAATTATAGTTTCCCCTGTAGAAAAATTTATTTCTTTTATGTGTCCAGTCACATTTTTCTTATCACCAAATATACCAGTTAGTTCGATAGAATCATCATCAACAGCAATTCGCGTAACCGATTCCATGAACATTTCTTTCTTTCCATCAGTGATAACCATAACATTTAGTTCACACATATTCTAACCTCATAATATTCTATAGATCTACATTCAATTATTTAATCAGTTTTGCAATTGAGAGATCAGTATCAACATTCAGATCTTCAGCAACACTCTTACACTTTGTTCTAAGCAGATAAGCAACAGGTTTTACATCAGACTCTGAAATAGTTTCATAGTTGGCCATCCCCTTACTGATAACCAAAGATGCCCGATCAAATGATCTCAACAATTCTGGAGGTGCTTCATCAAAACATACGCCTACAGCATTTGATCCAGTAGTCAGAATCTTATCAACCTTTTTATCGATTTTAAATTCATTTACATCAGTCATTGTAACGTCAGTTAGCATTGGACCGCCCCGGACAACCAGTGTTATATTGCCTCCTATTTTTTTTATTGTATCAAAAACTATCATATCAAATAAAATCTCCCCACAATTATCAACAACATAAACAACATCATCCAGCATTTCAATCATATGGGAAGTATCATCTATATCCAGTCCCTTTTCAAAAAGCTGAGAAAATGTACTGTCAAATGTATCAGCAGCTACATCAAAGCCCATGACTCCAAAATCAAAAGTATTCCCTATTACCGATGACAGTACAGCTCTTCTGAATAGCTCTTCATTATCAGGATTTCCTCTGTATATATAAGAATTGGCAATTTCCATTACCGACATAGCAGTTCTGTTACTCAACTCCTTAAGTTTACGGTATGGATCTGTATCTTCAAGAACTTCATATGCCTTCCTGTGGACTGCAGTCGATACATATCCTGCAGGAACCCCTGGTGCATAAGTACTATTAAGGACTTTAAGGCTCTCTTTTACAGTTCTGTGTATCAGTTCTTTATCATCTGTGGAGAGTTCTGCTTCATACTGTACTCTGGATAAAAGACATGCAGGACAACGCGAATCAATTTTCATATTTACTACCTTTCCAGAAATTTTTTGTTCAAGCATCATGAGTTATGAGAACGTGACACTATTTAGATAGAAGATATATGTATAGTTAATCTATCCTGGAAGATTCAACTTTTTTGAAACACTCTATTTTTAGATCATTTAAAGTCAGAGATCGCATAAAGTGCACTTCCTTAAAAAATATAAATTTTATCAGTTTAAAAAAATATTTTAATTTAGTAAATTTTTTATTTAGTTGATCTGATTAAAAGAGTATGAAATTTCAAATACCGCATTCATTCAGATTGATCTACCTTGCCGTATTGATAATAATTTTTGCATTTGCTATATTTACTCCTTTTTGTGCTGCTACAACAGAAATTTTGGTCAATCCTGTAAATAATCCATCTGGTGCTGTAATACTGGTAATTGATGGACTGGGATCAAAGTACATTTATCCTGAATTTGTACCATATACGCTTGAAGGAGAGCCTATTGATAAACCACATATCAAGAACCTATCAGAAATTTATCAAAGATCTGTCCGGGTAATAAATGTCAATGCACCAGAAACTTTCACCGAGGCAGGACACTCTGTAATTGTAACAGGAAACTCTGGAGCAGATGGAGAAATGGTCAGTTATGACGGTTCAACTATCTATGATGTACTCAGTGACCGGAACTACCTCAACCTGGCTATTCTTCAGAAAGGAAGTTTCAAGCAGATGAGAGATCAACAAGATATTCTAGCATATGATAGAAGAAACTCCATTAATAATCCTCAAATGAACATTGGAATAGGTGATATTGATACAGGTTCTGGAATAGGTTCGGATATTTTTGACATCCTTACAATACATAGTATTGAGGCTCCTGCTTATATTGCCCAATTCCCACAGGGATCTGTTCAAAGATATGATGCCTATAACCGGTGGGCAATAGAAGCAGCCATTGATATTATCGAATATATGGATACAAATGCTCCCACGCAGAAATATATGCTGACAATTAATGTGGGTGCGGTAGATTCTGCAGGACACTATCTAAGAGATGGAGGGTACATCCAAACAATAGAGGGAATTGACAGGACTATAAACTCAATATACGATATCTGTCATGAAAACAATCTGCTTTTTGTAATCACATCCGACCATGGAATGGCTTTCGAGTTCAGGGATTCACGTGGAGGTCATAGTTCATCCATCTATTCCAGTGCTCCCGAATCACAGATGGTTCCTCTCATCGTCAGTTTACCAGGTCTTGAGCCAAAGGTAATTAAAGGTGAGTACGGACAGCAGGATATTGGGCCCACGGTGCTGAGTCTGTTAAACATTCCACAGGAACTTCGTTTTGCAGATGGGGAAATTATTCACCTGAAGGATCATGCCAATCTTAGAATAACTGCCCCGGAAAAGACAATAATAGAACTTTATAAGAATGACAGCATTATTGCAATTGGTGAAAATGACAGTGATTTTCATTTTATCGGACTAAAACCCGGATATAACTATACAATATATATGAAAAATCCTGATAATAGAGATATCAAGATTGCTGAAAAGACACTTTTTTTAGAGGGCGATAATGCCCTTATGATAGGAAATGCTATAGAAGGTGGTTCACAGCAGGAGTCAATGAAATATTTTCAGAGTCAAAGATATATAGCAGGAAATATCCTAATAATTCTCATTAACATAGCAGGTATTTTAAAAATAATAAAAATTTACAGAGATGAGGAAGAATGATTATCCCGGTTGCTAATTGAGATGCATACAGAGCTATACCCAAAAATTTATACCATAGTACTATTTTTCATTAATTCTGCAACTTCAGCATAAATTTAATTCCCGGACAAGCATGAATTATTCATATTCATACTGTAAGGACGTAATTAGATCATAATTAAAACATAATCTACTGAAGTTCAAATTAAAAAAATCAACCATTTTAAGTTATCTGGATGTCATTGAATCATAAAATATAGTTAAAGTGGAGAGAATATGAAAGTCACAGATTTTATTGATATGAATTACAGGCATTTCAATGCTGCCCAATTAAAAGATGCAGCCGCATCATATAAAGAACATTTGGACAATAATGGTCAGATGCTTTTAACCATGGCTGGTGCAATGAGTACTGCTGAGTTGGGCATATCACTTTCACAAATGATAAGGCAGAAAAAAGTCCATGCAATTTGCTGCACCGGTGCAAATTTGGAAGAAGATCTGTTCCATCTTGTTGCAGCAAGCAAATACATACGTATCCCGGATCACCGGAATCTTAGAAAGGAAGATGACTATAAATTGATGAAGCTTCACCTGAACAGAGTCACAGATTCATGTATACCAGAAAATGAAGCCATGAGAAGGATTGAATCCGCATTATTGGACCATTGGCAGCAGGTAGAACAGATGGGAATGCGAGAATTCCCTCATGAATCATTGTACAGCCTCATAAGAAGTGGGATACTTGAAGAGTATTATGAAAAAAATCCTTCTGAAAGCTGGCTGGTAGCTGCATGCGAGAACAACATTCCTATTTTTGTTCCAGGGTGGGAAGATAGCACACTTGGAAATATGTTTGCGAGCAGGTGCATAAAGGAGCATTTTGACAGTCCACTTATTGTCAGGGGTGGGATTGAATATATGATCGATCTTGTAGAATGGTATAAAAAAACAAGTCAGGCCCATAAAGTAGGCTTTTTCCAGATAGGAGGAGGCATTGCAGGAGATTTTCCAATATGTGCAGTGCCCCTGATCAATCAAGATCTGTCATTGCTAGAAGGTGAAGAGGCAAATATAAAAACTGATATGTATGATCATCCGGATCTGAAAAGATTCCATGCACCATTGTGGAGCTATTTCTGTCAAATAAGTGACAGCACAACCTCTTATGGAAGCTACAGTGGTGCGCCACCATCTGAAAAAATATCATGGGGCAAACTGGCGGTTGATACACCTGCATTCATGATCGAAAGTGATGCGACAATTGTAGCCCCGTTAATATTCGCTTATGTCATGGAGTGGTAAAAAAATATTTTTATCGAAATAATTACCCGGCAATCAACTGCGGAAATATAGATCAATTACTTCTGATACATCATCTAGCGTTATATTTCCGCTGTAATAATCATTGATCGCCATAATTACTTCATTTCGGTCTATTATTCCATTTGAATTGATATCATATTTCATGGGATCAAATATTTTTTCTTTTTCCGGAACTATAGTCCACTTCCATTTTTTTGAATCAATCCCGTTTTCGTTCCTGACAGTTACCTCTACAGTATAGACACCTTCTAGCAAATTATTCTCTTCATAGATAGAATTCTTCACATTGTATTCCTGTTTTTTTATGTTACCATTGACTGTCCACGTAACATCGCACTTTTCATCTGTAGCTATGCTGAATATCTTAGAGACTCCCTGTATGGAATCGATCTCTTTATCTGGGCTGAAACTTTCAATTGAAATTTTCGAGTTATTCTGAATCGAACTATTCCATCCAAAGTTCTGAGTATACATTGCAGTATTTTTATACAGTTTTCCATTATGTAAAAAATCGCCAACCCATATGCCAATTCCAACTTCATTGAAGTCAGGATTCAAAATATTCTTTCTGTGACCACTTGACGCCATAAGGCTTTGGTGGGCTTTATCCACATTAGGAGGCATTCTCATGGCAATATTCTCTGCACATTTGTTTGTAGAATAGCCAGCGTTTTGTAATCTTTTCCAAAAACTGTCCCCATTAAAAGAACTGTGGCTGAAATAGTTCTTTTCGATCATCTCTTTGCTGTGTTCAGTGGCAACCTCATTGAGAAGAGGATTGAAGACAAGTGGATCCAGACCGTTTTCTGCACGTTCGCTGTTTATGAGATCCAACATCTGCTGCTGTTCGAAACTATAGAGGTTCTCCTGGGAGACTGCTGGAGTCAACATAAATACAGCTAAAACAAGTATCAATAATCCTTTTAGCATGTTCATTTAATTCACCTTTGAATATCCAGATACTGATCACTTTTTAATTATGAGTGGAAATAACAGTGACAGGATACCAGATAGAACTTAAAAACTATGTTCATGTATATATGAGATATGTATATGTTACTGGATTTTATGGACACAATAGTTAGGCTTTAAATACTAAAATGTTTTTTATGGAAAGTCCTTTAGCATCATAATTGAGACATATAAGGTAAATTATAATTGTAGAAAATATACATTAAACATATGTTAGAATGATGAAAAAAGAGCGAGATATTGAAGGCATTAAATGAAATTGAAGATCTGTTTAGAAAAACCTATAACAAATTTTATGCTCCTCTGAAACATTGTCCTGGACTATTGTACCCAGAATAGAAAATTAGTTTTTATTAAAGATTGGAATTCAAGCCAGCAGACCTGAAATATAGAGAGCTGCAATTACAAGAATACCTATGATGTAACCATATATTGCAATCGAGTCGGTTGAATCTGTTTCGAAATCTGCTTTTTCCTGCATTTTCTATACACCTATCACCATTTCATTTCTGATAGCCTATCAACGAGGCCTAGATTTAACACAATTATGGACTATAATTATAATGATAAATCATTTGATATATAAATATATTGATTTATCATGAAGAAATGTATTTAACTTTCTTTACCTTCTGTATTCAATAAAAAACTGGTTAAAATTTGAAGAAATAGGCCTGACATTCATTCTTACATACAGGATGTATAGTCATTTCTCCTTTTAACAAAAAGCAGCCATTTCACCTTTGTATTATTTTACTAATTTCCTTTCATGATCATGGAAAGCAAACATTACATGCATATTGGAAAAATGATCCCGCCTTTATCCAATTCAATGTTTTTCACAAAAGTGGTAATCAATATTTTATAAATTTCCTGGAAAAAATAAGATAGGATGAAGGGGACTTTGAGTCCAAAATCAAAATCTGTAAATAAAGCCCATCATCCAATGATGTACGTGACCTGAACTGACATTGAAACCCTGCTTTCTCCGGGTTCAATTGGTGTCGGTTCTGGTGCTGCGTCCCTTGCTACAGCTTCTTCATAAAAGATCCTTGGTTGAGTACCTTCGGATATAGATGATGTCTTCACACCAATTATCTCAACACCCAGATTTTCAGCAAGAATTTCAGCCTTTGATGATGCATCCGCCACAGCTTCGCTGATCAGATCTTCACGCAGTTCTTTCTGCTTTTCATCAGATACAGTAAAAGAAATACCTCCAATCTGATTTGCTCCTGCAGCTGCAGACCTGTCAATCATCTCTCCCAGACTGTCAAGCATTGTAGTGGTTATCTGTACATTATTGGAAGCTGCATAGCCTTCAATTGTCGGGGTTCTTCCCTCATAGTTGTATACAGGATACACAGAAACACGTGAGGTCTGGATTTCCCGATCCTGCAAACCAATGTCCCTAAGTTCATCAATTACTGCATTCATTATAGCTGCATTCTCTTGAGTTGCCTCATCTGCAGTAGGGGCCCTGACTTCTACCCCAATACTCAATGTTGCAGTGTCAGGTACAACCATCATTTCTGCATTTCCACTCATCTGCATAGTATTTTCTGAACTTCTATCAGATGCACCAATTGATCCTGCATATAAAGTTGCTGCCATTAGCACCAGAACGATTGAAAGTGCAATAATGACATAATATAGTTTATCTTTATTATTTTCCTGAGACAATTTTAAACTCTCCTTTATTCCATTAAATAATATAAGTACGGATAAATATTAAAGAATTGTCTAAGCTTCAAAACAGTTTGTAGTTATGAAAAATTAAACTTGCTGGAAAATACACTTTCCAATTATTATTAAGATATACAGTAAGTCAGCAGTTAATCGGCTCATTCTTAAAAGTAATAGAATAGCAAGTTCCATTTGAGGTGTCAATTTCTAGATTACCATCAAGCTGGCGAGTTAACATTGTAACAACCTTTAAGCCAGTAGATTTTGGATTGTTAATCTCATGGTCTTCTGATATTCCAATCCCATTATCCGATACTTTTAAAATATACTCACCATTGAGATATTTGAAACTAACATAAATTAGTCCATTATCTTTGTCAGGAAATGCGTGCTTAATCGAATTTGTAAGTAGTTCAGTTAATATCAATCCAATTGGTACTGTTCGTTCAATATCAAGATAGACGGTATCCAGGTCGTTTCTCAAATCAATATTTCTGCTATCACTGAAGTAAGTGCGCAAGATATAATTTTCTAAATTCCTTATATAATCTGAGATTTCAATTCTTGACAAATCCTGTACACCATATATTTTCTCGTGAGCTAGCGACATTGATTTTATTCTACTTTGACTATCCAGAAACGCAGATTTTACGATTTCGTCTTCAAAGTTTCGAGCCTGCATGTTCAGTAAGCTCGCAATCACCTGGAGATTATTTTTAATCCGGTGATGAATTTCCTGTAATAAAATTTCTTTTCTACGAAGATCTTCAAGTTCTACTCTATCTGTAATTTCATCAATTAGTATTTGAGCACCGGATAATTTGTTTTGTGAAAATATAGGTGCTATGTGAACTCTTACAATTATCTCTTTGTTCCATTTTGTTCTATAAACAATCTCTGCAGGACCTATTTTTTTACCCGTACTCAATACTTTAGCAAGATAATTTGAAAAACCTGAATCTACCAGTGGTTTAAATTTTAGAAGATTTATCTTTTTAGTTTCTTTTTCTCCAGGAGAACCTAATATATCTAAAACACGTGGATTTAAATATTTTATATTTCCATTGATATCACAGGTAAGAATTCCTACCATTGATGATTCAACTAGATGTTGATAATTAACTCGCGTTTCACTCAGTTTATATTCAAGATCAAGACGAGTAATTGATAAGCCTACAAGTGAAGAATATATTTCTAAAAATATTTTATTTTCTAGTAAATCTCCCTCATTCATTATTATGGTAAAGTCACCAATCATCTGGTTATCCCTTTCAATTTTAACTACATATACCTCCCCAATATTGAACGTTTTTTCCAGTATCTTTACAATTTTATCTGAAATAACACCCCGGGTCAGTTTATGGAGATTAGAAAACCTTGTGATTTTTTGGCCTGCTATTTTCTGTGCACGATTAATATCGTGAGGCCATTTTTTATTTTTGGGATTAAATGAGAGAATTGAAATTGCTTTATCAATGTGATTATTATTCCCAGAAATTGTAACCGTCCTAAAGAAATTCCCATCCTCTTCGTATATGTTTAAAGCAACATACTTTGCCCCGGAGATTGTTAATGCAGTATCAGATATTTTTTTATAATCGTTCTCTAAAAAAGAGGTTTGCAGCAGATTCTCAGCCATCTTTAGGGTTTCTTTTTCAACTGTAATATCCGAAAAAAGGGTTACAAAATAATGTTTTTCTGGAGAATATGCAGTAATTTTATACCATTTCCCTAAAATCTCAGAAAAATTCTCCAACTCAAGTTTTTCTCCAGTTAGTGCGACTTTACCATAAACTCCAATCCAGTCAAAACTTCCATTTCTAATTCCAGGGAAAATTTCAGTTGCATTTTTTCCAATGATTTCAGAAGCATTTAGACCAGTCAAAATTTCAAATGCACGGTTGGTTTCCAGAAATTCATAGTCACACGGATTTCCTGAATTATCAAGAATTATTTTATGATATGCGTAACCTTCAGATGTATTTTCTAATAAAAGTTTATTAAAATTCTATATAGCCTTTCCTTTATCCATTCATAATTCTCCACATGAATAATGTGAGAATAATCAGAAATACTTGTTTTTAAAAGTATATTTTGATATGTATTACTATCCCTGACAATTATTTAAATCTTAAGCATTTGGATCAAAAAATGATAGCATAACTAGTCCCGTTCGAATTATCTATATTCACGGTTCCCTGCAGTTGCTGTACTAGCATATTGATTAATTTAAGTCCCAGAGATTCAGATCTTTCAATATCAAAATCATCAGGTATTCCAATACCATCATCAGTTACTTTCAATAGATATTTATCATTTTCAAGTTTTTTAAAGATGATATTAATTGCCCCTTCATTCCCAATAGGAAAAGCATGCTTGATAGAATTTGTTATAATTTCAGTAATAATTAGTGCTAAGGGAACCAATATATCCATATTCAGATGTGCTGAATCTGAGTTAACATTCAGTTTAATGTTTTCATTTACATTATACGCCTTGAAAATGGATGTCCCCAGCTTTTCAATATAGTCCGATATTTCAATATTATCCAGATCTCCAGAATCATATAATATTTTATGGGCAATTAGCATCGATTTTACTCGATTTTGACTATCACTAAACGCCGCTTTAACCGATTCATCATCGAATTTTCTGGCCTGCATACTCAATAAACTTTCAATTACCTGAAGGTTATTTTTTACTCTATGATGAACCTCTTTTAGAAGGATCTCCTTCTTTTCCATTTCCTCTAATAGTTTGTACTCTGTGATGTCAATCATAAAGCCCTGTATTTTAGTAGGTTCCCTGGATTTTAAATCAACATCAAAAACATCTTTTATCCATGCAAAAGTTCCATCCTTTTTGAAAAATCTATACTCTATAGAACGAGGTTCTCTGCATTCCACGCATTCTGTGAAATATTGTATAACTCTATCATGGTCTGCTGGATGGATACGGTCTTCCCAGAATTTGAGATCAGTCCATTCATCAGGCAAATAACCTAAAATATCCGTAACCTGTGGGGCAACATAGTTCCAATGATCTTCAAAAATATCATATTCCCACAGAATCGCATGTGCTGATTCTGCCAGATTTTTGTATTTCTGCTGACTTGATTTCAGATTCTCTTCATACATTTTGCGATCAGTAATATCTTCATGATATATCACAATCAGATCATGATCTGCGAGTATGACTGCATGCATAGTAAACCAACGTTTTTCATCGGGAGAATGACAGGGATACTCCATTTCAAATTCATAACTCTGTCCTTTTATTAGATCCATAATCCCTTCGAAAGCTTCTTCAGCGACTTTATCGCCTTCAACCATTGCTTTCTTTGTCACGTCCAGATAATTTGAGCCTATGCCACTATTTTTCAAAAAACAATTATCATTCTCTTCAGCAAATTTGATCCATTGTTTATTGTAGGAAACAATGGTTCCATCCATATCTAATAATACAATATTTATTCTTAAAGTATCTATAACACTTTGATTAAATTTCATCGAACACATGCACTCCTCCCCCCGTCCCGCCACAAGGAGAGTTCTTGATACTATTACTATGTTTTTTCAATAGTTTTTAATGTTTCTAAGATGTGGTAATCAAAAGTTTTATATGAAATCAATTCAAAAATTAAATAATTAAAGTGAGGGATTGATATATTTTTAGGAAGCCGCCGGAGGGATTTGAACCCTCGGCCTGCTGATTACGAATCAGCCGCTATACCGGACTAAGCCACGGCGGCGTTAGAAACAGGATCAAATACTTTTTTCTCTATCTTAAATGTTTTCATGCAGATGGTTTCTCTGTGCCATGGACCTGGAATTCAATGCATATGTTGTATTGATGTGGAGCATAAGATCTGACAATACGATGGTCCCTGATCTGAATGCTTTTATTCGATCTCTTGCATGCCGTTTCAATCTTCCTGAGAGAACCCTCGAACATTTCATCTTCGTGAATTATGTCATAGAAATGAACAATACCTCCTTCCTTTGAAATTCGAAGTGCAGGCTCCAGGAATTCATGGGCACTATGTGGAAGATTCATTATGACATGATCAGCACTGTTTTTATATTGATCTGCAGCATCGTATGCATCGGATTCGACAACTTCCACGTTATACAGTCGATTCAGATCAACGTTTCTTTGCAGGTATACTACAGCATCTGGATTCTTGTCAATTGCCACGACTTTTTTAGCTCCACTTTTTTTAGCTATAAGGATACTGTAAGGGCCTATGCCTGCAAACATATCCACAACCACATCGCCAGGGCTTATCTGAGAAAGAATCCGATCACGCTCGGTTGAAAGTCTTGGTGTAAAATATGCTTTCGTAATATCCAGGAAATACCTGCAGCCGTGTTCTTTATGTATCGTTTCTGTTGTAGGCCTTCCTTTGATTATTCTGTATTTTCTGATCCGATATTCTCCTTCCACAGGACTAACACTGGCAATCACAGTTTTAATGCTGGGGTGCACATCGAGTAATGCTTCAGCAACAGTATTTTCATTTTCAGGATCAGATTCTGTAATAGCAATATCACCCACTATTTCATATTGGGGTACAAAACCCAGTAGATCTTCAAGAGTTGGTTTTTTATTCAGCTTTTCAAATTCTTGTTCTTTGACCTCTGCACATTCCGGTAGTTGATCAAGTATAATTGATGAAGGTTCTTTAATTAGCGGGATATAAAGATATCCATCTGATGAAAATATTCTGTAACCCGGATCCAGGATTTCATGATCAAGTAAAACACATCTGGATCTCTCACCCATCTTTACAGGAACTCTTATACAGATTTTTCTCATGTTTCACCTCACTGGAAAATGAACCATGCTCCAAAAATAACAAGAAACAGTCCACAACCAGTAACTATTATTCTATACATAGAGTCTGTCATTAAAGCTTTTCCGCGGCTAAAAGCAATGGATACCATACTGTACCATCCCATATCTGCAAGCCAGTGACCTATCACAAAAAATACCATTGCAAGCAAGCTGATATCAAGTCCATAAAATAGAAGTGCAGCACCCGCTGTTATCCACCACATCCAGAAATATGGATTTGAAGCAGAAGTAATTATGCCTGCAATATATGGATTTCCAAGACCAATATTATTCACATCTGAAGTCATAGAAATCCCTTCAATCGAATGATATCCAGATCTTGCAGTCATCAAGCCAAACAGCACCAGAACAATACCCCCAGTGATAGAAATATATGAAGGAAGAGAATCTCCAGTAAAAGAAAACAAACCAAAAACTATCAGAATAATAATTAGCAACTCCAGTATTGAATGACCAGCAACCACTTTTGGACCTGCGATCCACCCATTTCTCAATGATGAATCTATTGTGGCAAATAACATAGGTCCCGGTACCAGAGCACCAGATAATCCGACCAGAAAGCCTATAATTAACAGATCGATAATATCAAGCATATTCGATGCAAATGATCTTTAACCAAAATAAATGATGCGGAAAGTAAGAAAAGAAATGCCATCAATATATTTTATTTCAAAATGAAAAATAAAAACAGGCAGCAAAATAAAACTGTAAAATGGGACTTAAAGAGGATCGAGATCACTCAGTTTAAAGAATGATCTCAATATCAAGCTCTTCTGCAAGTTCTTTATATCTATTACGTATGGTTACTTCTGTTACACCGGCAACATCTGCAACTTCACGCTGTGTCCTTCGATCACCACACAGAATCGATGCAATATATATTGCAGCTGCAGCAACACCTGTTGGGCCTCTTCCACTGGTAAGCTCCTTTTCTGATGCTTGACGCAGAATTTCTACGCTTTTTGACTGAACTTCTCCCTTCAACTGAAGTCCGGAACAGAATCTAGGAACATAGTCTATTGGAGATGTGGGCATTAGCTTAAGAGACAATTCTCTTGAAATGAACCTATATGTTCTTCCAATCTCTTTTCTGCTGACCCTTGAAACTTCTCCGATCTCATCGAGTGTCCTTGGAACACTGCATTGGCGACATGCTGCATAAAGTGCAGCTGCAGCAACACCTTCAATACTTCTTCCACGTATCAAATTTTTATCTACGGCTTTTCTATAGACAACAGCAGCAGTTTCTCTGACTGTCCTTGGAAGACCAAGGGCTGATGCCATACGATCAAGTTCTGATAATGCAAATGCAAGGTTTCTTTCAGTGGCATTACTTACACGTATCCTACGCTGCCATTTTCTTAGCCTGTAGAGTTGAGCCCTGTTCTTTGACGAAATTGACTTACCATATGAATCACGGTTTCTCCAGTCAATCATTGTAGAAAGACCTTTATCATGTATAGTGTAAGTCATTGGTGCCCCTACTCTGGAGCGTTTCATACGCTGATCATGATCAAATGCACGCCATTCAGGCCCTTCATCAACAAACTCCGCGTCCACTACCAGACCACAGTCTGCACACACAAGTTCTGCCCTTTCATAATCATGTTCTAGATTCCGGCTGCCACATTCCGGACACATCACCTCAGGCTTTTCAGTATCATCAGATTTCTCTTTTTCCTTACGCGCCTTTATCATAGCACGTATTTTTTCTCTTTCTGAAGTGTCAGAATACCTGACTCTTTCAACTTCTACCATTTAATGTCTCCTATGTATTTTTATCAATAAAGTTCAAACTTTTTGATTTGTGGTCATCATAATATCATCTATTTGTATTATTATACACGTACCAACCACAACGCTTATACGGCAATAAATGAATAAATAACCAAATTCATCTGAAAAATATTATTGAACATATACCCGTTCATTCACAAGTAATTTCAGCTGAGCAACATTTAATCCTTTGAGTGGTTTTACCGAATAGTAGGGATTATTTATCGGGCCAAAAACATTGTTTATTTTTCCAATCTTTTCTACTGATTTGTCCACAACAACTGAATTGATCTTTGGTAAATCGCTTGTTTTGACCGAGTCTTCCTGCGCTTTTCCACGAACAATGATGTTCTGCTGGCTTGTAAGATGCAATACTTTTCCAAGTCGTCTCATATTTCTCTTTTAAACTATATATAAATACAACTGTTTAGTATATAATAAACCAACTAATTCTATATATAAGTTTCGCAATGGATTTAAAATATAGCACCAAATTTAGTGAAATCTACCTCAATAAGTTCCCTGAAAATATCTGTCATCTATTGATCCACAAATCTATCTATCTATCTATCTATCTATCTATCTATCTATCTAAGTATAAAATTTTTTTACTATTTTGGTTGAGCTGAGTTGTACTTCATATAAATGTACACAATTAGACTATAAACCACAAACTTAAATATTAAATGATGCTTTCTAAAAGCAGATAGTACCATCAATGATTAAAATATTCAAATAGATTCATCCGCTCCATGGAGGATATCTGGTGGCAGAAAACAAATTTGTGTACTTTTTCGGAGACAATCAAACAGACGGTAATGGCAGCATGAAAGATCTGCTTGGGGGTAAAGGTGCAAACCTCGCAGAAATGGCAAACCTGGGAGTTCCAGTACCACCCGGATTTACAATAACGACTCAGGTTTGTGTCTATTATCTTGAACATGGAAAGTATCCTTCAGGGCTTCTCCAGCAGATTAACGATGCAATTAAAAAACTGGAAAAAATCAATAACAAAAAGTTTGGAGACTCACATAATCCACTATTATTATCTGTACGTTCCGGAGCAAAGGCTTCAATGCCAGGAATGATGGATACCGTTTTGAACCTGGGCCTTAATGATGAATCAGTTAAAGGCCTTGCCAGAAAAACAGATAACCCGAGATTTGCTTATGATAGCTACAGACGATTCCTGGCAATGTTTGGTGATGTTGTTCTTGGAATCGATCATGATGAATTCGAAGCAATGATCGAGAGCAAGAAAAAAGAACTTGGGATTAAGCTGGATACTGAACTTGATATAGATGCACTAAAAGAACTGGTTGAAAGCTTTAAGCAGATAATTGAAAAAAATATTGGCAAAAAGTTTACACAGGATCCTAGGGAACATCTCCAGATGGCAATAGATGCAGTATTCAGCTCATGGAACAACCAGAGGGCAATAACCTACAGAAAACTGCATGACATTCCTCATGACTGGGGTACAGCCGTAAATATACAGACCATGGTATATGGTAATATGGGAGATACCTCAGGTACGGGAGTCGCTTTTACCCGCGACCCAGGCACAGGTGAAAAAAAATATTTCGGAGAATATCTCATCAATGCTCAGGGTGAAGATGTTGTTGCAGGAATAAGGACTCCGCAGTCAATTGAAACATTAGAGGAAGCAATGCCTCATGTTTATGATCAGCTTGTTGAAATTTTCACCAGGTTAGAGCAGCATTTCAAAGATATGCAGGATATCGAATTTACGATTGAAGAAGGTAAACTCTATATCCTCCAGACAAGAACTGGGAAAAGAACAGCTGCTGCTACAATCAAAATTGCTGTAGATATGGTTGAGGAAAAGCTCATTGATAAAAGGACAGCCATTTTAAGGGTAGAGCCAAAACATGTTGACCAGATGCTACACCCGATGATAAAACCAGGCTCTGAGTATAAAGTGATTGCTAGAGGACTGGCAGCTTCTCCAGGAGCTGCAGTTGGCAAAGTTGTATTTACTGCTGAACATGCTGAAGAAATGAAGAAGAATAGTGAAAAGGTGATCATGGTACGTACCGAAACATCTCCTGAAGATATAGGAGGAATGCATGCAGCAGAAGGAATACTTACAGTAAGAGGTGGTATGACATCTCATGCAGCTGTAGTTGCCAGAGGTATGGGTAAGCCATGTGTAGCTGGCTGCGATGATATAACTATTGATATTGATGATGCCTGCTTTATGGCAGGCGAGTATACAATAAAAGAAGGAGATTATATTTCCATTGACGGCACCAGCGGTAATGTTATTGCAGGTAAAGTAGAACTTGCAGTTCCCGGTGTAAACAAAGACCTGGAAACAATCCTTGAATGGTCTGATGGAATACGCAAGCTCAGGATCCGAACAAATGCAGATACCCCTCAAGATGCAGCTATTGCCTATGAATTTGGTGCTGAAGGAATAGGACTTTGCAGAACTGAACATATGTTTTTTGGAGAAGACCGGATTCCGGTGGTACGTGAAATGATCATGGCTGAAGATGAAAATGAAAGAAGAGAAGCATTATCAAAACTTCTCCCAATGCAAAAAGAAGATTTCATTGGAATATTCAAGGCTATGAAAGAATATCCCGTAACGATAAGACTTCTGGATCCACCACTGCATGAATTCCTACCAAGGCTGGAAGAACTGGAAGCAAAGCTTGCAAAACTTCAATATGGCAATGATAATAAAAAAGAAATAGAAAAGGTAAAGAAGCTTATTGAGAGAGTTGAAGCTGTTAAAGAAATAAATCCCATGCTTGGACACAGAGGATGCAGGCTGGGAATCACCTATCCAGAAATATATGAAATGCAGGTACAGGCAATATTTGAAGCTGCCTGTGAACTCATGTCAGAGAATGTGACTGTAGTACCTGAGATAATGATTCCTCTGATATCTGATGCTAAAGAACTATCTCTGATAAGAAATGAGGTGAAAGAGATAGCAGAAAAAACTATGGATAACACCAGCACCCGGATAGATTACCTTATTGGTACAATGATAGAACTTCCCCGTGCAGCAATAACCGCAGATAAAATTGCCCAGCATGCCGAATTTTTCTCATTTGGTACAAATGACCTGACTCAGACGACATTTGGATTCAGCAGGGATGATGCAGGCAAGTTTTTACCATTATACATAGATAAAGAAATACTTGAAATGGATCCCTTTGTAGTTCTGGATCAGGAAGGTGTTGGTGAGCTGATCAAAATGGGAATAACAAAAGGAAGATCTACAAATCCTGATTTGAAGGTTGGAATCTGTGGAGAACACGGAGGAGAACCAAAATCTATAAAATTTGGGTATGTGAGCGGATTGGATTATGTTAGTTGTTCACCATACAGAATACCTATTGCAAGGCTTGCTGCAGCACAGGCAGTTCTGGAAAACGGAGATGACATCAAAAATGATTAAGAAGCTGGATCTATAATCCAGCTTAAATTTTATTTCAGTTCTCAATATCTGTAATTTATTCAAAAAATATAATTAGAGAAAATTTTATCAGCAGCTCACAGATTTTTAATATCCTTCATATCTATTAACTTGATATCAGCCTCGTCAAGAACATTCAAAGCACTTTCTATATCATCAACTCTGAGAATAAGGAATGCTTTGTCGGTTCTGGTAACAAAAGCATACGCATAGTCTATGTTAATGTTATGTTTACTGAGTACATCCGCTATTTTTGCAAGGCTTCCTGGGACATCATCCATTTCTACACCAAGCACACTGGTTTCTGACACAGTAAATCCGGAGTCGTGGAGAACTCTGTGAGCCTCATCTGGATTATCCACTACCATCCGGATAATCCCAAAATCACCAGCTTCAGCTATTGTAAAAGCCCTGATATTAATTCCTGCTCTCTTAAGTTTTGCAGCCGTGTTTGCAAGTCTTCCGGGTCGGTTTTCAGAAAAAAGTGATATCTGCTTGATTATTTTATCCATCATCATAAATCCACCTAATAATAATTATGATAATTCATCTATATATTATAATACTCTTTTATCTATAACCTTTTTTGACTTTCCAATTGATCTTGGGAGTGAACCATGCTCAACAAGTTCTACATTAACACTGAGATTCAATATGGATTTCAGAGAAGATGCAACTTTTTTCTCCAGAGAGATCATATCATTTACTCTGTCACTGAAAGCAGCATCTGTCATTTCAATCTGTACTGTCATAGTATCCATTTCATTGACACGATCAACTATTATCATGAAATGTTCACCAACTTCAGGTATCTTCATCAATACAGATTCTACCTGTCCAGGGAATACATTTATACCCCTTACAACCAGCATATCATCTACTCTGCCCAAAATCCTCATTATTCGAGGGTGAGTACGCCCACACTGGCAGGGTTCACTATTAAGAATAGTTGTATCTCCAACTTTGTAGCGGATCAATGGCAGAGCTTCTTTTGATAATGTTGTGATAACAAGTTCACCTCTTTCCCCATCAGGAACTGGCTCTCCGGTATCACTGTCAATTACTTCTACCAGAAATTGATCGGCCCATATATGTATCCCCTCCTGATAAACACATTCCGTGAACAATGGACCGCTTAGTTCGGATGTTCCAAACACATCATAGGCCTTTATCCCTGTTGATTCTTCAATCCTTTTGCGCATTTCTTCAGACCATGGTTCAGCTCCAAGGATCCCAACCCTTAAATTCGTATCTTTCTGAAAATCTATACCTTCTTTTTTAGCAGCTTCGTTCAGAAATAAAAAATATGAAGGAGTACATGCAATTGCAGTTGTTCCAAGATCATCCATTAGCTCCATTTGTCTTTCTGTGTTTCCTGCACTTGTTGGGAGGACTGTTGATCCAATCTCCTCTGCACCATAGTGAAGTCCCAGTCCGCCGGTAAAAAGCCCATATCCATAGCTGACCTGTAGTACATCACCACGTCCCAGTCCTATAGATGTTAATGCCCTTGCAAGCGACTTGGTCCACTCATTAATATCATTCTTAGTGTATCCAACAACAGTAGGCTTACCTGTAGTACCAGAAGAAACATGAAATCTAACCAGTCTTTCATTTGGAACACAGAACATTCCTGTCGGATAAGTATCCCTGAGGTCCTGTTTATAAGTGAATGGAAGTTTTCTCACATCATTCAGTGATTTTATATCTTCAGGCTTTACTCCTGCCTGATCAAATCTTTTTCGATAAAAGGATGAATGACTATACACATATTGCACAATCTTTTTCAGTTTTTCTTCCTGGAGTTCTCTTAATTCAACAGATGGGAGTCTTTCAATTTGTGGATTCCAGTACTCAATCATTTTTATTCACCAATAAAATTATATGAAGATCTATAAATTAGAAGGATTCTCCTGATCTTTGAGAATATCTATTACATGCATTTTACATTCATTCAATATTTCATCCAGATCTGAATTAACATCTATTCCTGCAGCGCCGGCATGACCACCACCAGTTCCATCGTAATGCTCACTGACCTCTTCCATGATCTTGCCAAGATTTACTCCTGCATTGACAGCTTCCCTTTTTGCACGGCCGCTTATCCTTGCTGTAGAATCCTCTCTGGAAGTACCTACAAAAGAAACATCTGCACCAATATTTATTAGCATAGAAGCAGCTGATCCTCCAAAAGAACTTACATGAGATGTTGAGATCAGCCAGTCACCGGTACGTTGAGTTTCTGCTCTTGATGCTGCTTTTAGCATTGCTATTCTCATTGAAATATCCTGCGGGGTACTGGCCATAAGATCAAGGACCTCTGCATATTCTACACCGCTGGTTTCCACTATTTCACCAACTGCTTTAAAAGTCTCTGAGGTTGCATGCTTGAAGTGACCAGTATCAGTAACAATGCCTGTAAGAAGCCCAATGGCAACTCTTGACATAACAGGAGCTTCCATACACTTGAGCACACTGAATACTATTTCCGCCGTTGAGGTGGCTTGCCTGTGAAGATAAAAATCTGCCTTTTCAGTTAGTGCAGTAGTAGCATGATGATCAATCACTCCATATCTGGAAAGCTGTATGTCATTTAGCTGAGCTGATGTTGAAGTATCAACTATCAGTGTGAACTCATAATCATCCGGATTGGGTGATTCAACAACATCTATATTTAATCTATCTATCAGTATTGAAGCAACTCTGTTATATCCATCAACAAGACCTACAGTACCACCAATTGCTTCAGATAGAGCAAATGCGCTGCTCACTGCATCAGGATCTGCATTACGATGGCACAAATATAGAATATGACGATAGTTCAATAGCCTGTTGTAAAAGTCGATTTCATCTACTTGCATTTACGCCTCTAATCATTACAGGATAATATCCTGAATTGATTAATTGTAGAATGATGGATTATTATTGTGCATTGCTCATCGACTGTTTGATCTGCTCCTGGAGCTGAGCAAATCTTTTGGAGATTCTCTCTTCCTGTCGGGATATTGATTGCAGTCTTAATGATAGTGACTCTATCTTATCTTTTAATTTAGAAACTGTTTCTTCTTTGCTTGCTTTGATCTGAAGGTCACCAATTGATCTGTAAATAATTACATCATCCGGCAGGTTTTCAAGCTCTTCCATTGCCATTTCAGATTCTTTTTTCAGAGATTCGGTCTGCATCTTTTGCATTGCAAGGGATTGAGCCTGTTGCTGGACCTGCTGGAGCTGAGCCAGCTGATTCTGTACCTGTGGGGGGTATTCTCCATTCATATTATTCACCTGGCATTTCAATTGATCTGAAGTGATTTTAATCTTTCTATTAAGATCATCTTTTATATTTCAAGTGCAGAATCTGCTTCCAGCTTATTGAATATTTCATAAGAGATAGCAATAAGACGAAGCCATGTATTCAGAGCAGAACGCATGGATATTATATCAGAAGACTGAACGGTCATAATTAAGGTATTGTCCTCAAGAAAAAGCATCACATTTGACCTATCTGATACAGGAGTTTCTATTTCAGGCAACAATGTATCATAAATATATCTTGCAATGCTATTATCTGAAATTTCAAAAATTGATCTGGAAGTTAGTTCCATTTTCAATACTCCTCATCAATTAACTTAAAACTATTGACAGCTAAATTCAAAATTATGCTGCCCGAGTCATAAAAGACCATATTTTCATTATCTACCTCCAAAAAACGAGAGTTGTTTTCGGGCACATCTTCAAAGATTCGGTCCTCAAATGGAATAAAATTACATATAAGTTCAGAAAGTTTTCCTGAACCTACACAGACAGGCAACTTTGATTTTAGTTTAGTATATTTCACAGTATGCAGGTCCCGGACATTAAAATATACAGAAAGGTAGGTAGAATTTCCACTTCTGTAAATAGTCATACTACCCGGATTTCCATGGTGATCTCCAATAACTAGCATAGGGCTTTCTTTGGAGATATCAAGTAAATAATCAAAACTGGTTTTACCACGATTGATATATTCAGAATTAAAAAAGTCTGCAAAGTATTTGCAGATAATTCGAGTCTTATCTGAAGGTTTACGAGAAGAAGTAATGATCATACTTCTTACTCTGCCTTAATTCTTTTAATAGTAGTGGGCCTTTCTTTTACCAGTATTCGGTGTCCGCAGTAGGGACAACGTATTCCGGTATATTCATAATCAATTTCCACAGCCCTCTTACAGCGAGTGCATTTGTAACCCATGGATTTACTCTACCTCTTCTATAGCTTTTTTAACAATACGCTGGACTGTTCTTCCAACAGGAGTTGTTGGGGAATAGGCTCCACCTGCAAAAGTATGTCCGCACTTATAGCATTTCCACATCCCAGTTCCGGCACGTTTTACTGTAGGCCTTGCACATACATTGCAGACATGCTCTTTTCGCATCTTTTCTTCAATATTTGCAACCTGTTTACGATCTCTTCGTCCGTATCTTGTACCAAACCTACCTGCGGATTTGGTCACATGTCCTTTACTTGTATATTTTTTTGCCATCGAAATTTTCCTCCATCAGTAATCTTATTGTTTAGCGGTCAATTTTTTTATAGCTCAGTGCTATAAACCGTTTAAATGTTCAAAAGATACTGTTCCCTTATCTCAGATGCTTTTTCTGTTGCAGTCTCAACCGCTTCAAATACCTGATCAGTGCTGAGAGCTCCGTTGCCACTTTTCTGCATTGCACAGATACTTCCATCCTGATTAGAGATTATTGTTAATTTTGTATCACAGATTGTTTCCTCATCTATAGTAGGATCGACCATTAACTGCCCTTCTATATCCACAAGACTTACAGCAACCGGCATTTCCCTCACAGGAACTGGTATGTCTTCACCGTAACCTTTTGTTTCACGTGGTATTTTTGCAGTCATCAGTGCTGCAATAGCACCAAGAGAAGCTGCGTCCAGAATATTTCCACCATCATTTAATACATGTATATCAATGAAAACCATCCAGACTTCTTCTCCTTCTGTAATACATAACTTCTTTAAATCAATTGTGCCTGATTCACGGATTCCCCTATCTACCACTCTGGACATTTCCACTGCATTTTCATTAGGAGGTCCTGGTTCAAAAAAAGGGGATGCTATTGGGTTCAATTCCATACTTGTAATAATAACTCCCTCATCTGGAGAATCAGGAAACGGTGTCCCAGTCTGTAGTTTTATACCTGCTATTAGCTGTGTTTCACCAAATTGCACCTTTGCGGACCCTTCAGCTTTTTCGACAACGTCTGTCTCGACCTTTATGTCTCTTAGCTGATCAAATTCACGATGATCCTCTCGCTGTCCTTTAAGCATCAAATTGTAAATATAATCTTTTTTAAGTCTGGCCATTATTTCATTGCTCATCGGATTCACCGTCCAGCTCTTCTTCCTCATTTATCTTTTTTTCATCAGGATCAATATCTTCAGGCTCATCTATCCCTTCATCATCTTCATTAGCAGGGTTATCTGCATCTTCATCAATTAGCTGTTCATCAGCCTGTATATCAGATAGATCTTCTTCGGTCAAATCAAAAGAAGAATCATCTCCAAATTTTGTGTACAATGCTTTTTTCTGGATTTCGAGGATCTCCATACACCCAGCCCTGACCATTTCAATAGCTTCTTTAAACTCTTCCTGTGTCAGATTTCCATCCATCTGGATCAGAGTTATCTCTCCGTCCTGAGTCATTGCTACCGGAAGGTCTGCAGCTCCAAAATTATCTTCATCTTTATTCAGGTCAAGAACCAGCTGACCATCGACTTTTCCTACTGCACATGCAGATACCAGACCTTTCATAGGAATGCCTGCATCTGCAAGCGCAATTGAAGCTGCATTGATTGCAGCCGTTCTTGTACCGGCATCTGCCTGAATAATTTCTGTAAAAATGTCAATTACAGTATTTGGATAAAATTTTGTAAGAACAACGGGTTCGAAAGCCTCTGCACTGACCTTTGATATCTCAACACTTCTCCTGCTGGGTCCGGGACGGATTCTATCCTCCACTGAAAAGGAGGCCATATTATATCTATATCTTATCAGCGCAGCATCTGGAATCTGCTTTCTTCGAGGATGAAGAGTCCGCGGTCCATATACAGCAGCCAGAACTTTATTCTTACCCCATTCAAGATAGCATGATCCATCGGCTCTGGAGAGTACACCTATATCAATCTTCATTGGCCTTATTTCATCAACACGCCTGCCATCCAGACGTAGACCATTATCATCGATGAATTTATCCGGTTTATCGCTCATAATAATTCTCCAAATTAATTTATAAAAACATATTCTTACGTCTCATTGATAGAACATTTCAATCTTCAGATGAATCCAGTAAAGCATCAATTTTGCGATGAATATCATCAGGAATTTCATCATCTTCCTGGAATTTAATATCATCTCCAGGAGAAACATAGCTATCCACATCAACATTGCTTTTTTTATCAGTTAAAAATTCATATATTCGGTCAGTAAGTCCATGGATATGTGACTCTTTGACTATCAATCTTATTGCATCAGTTAGTTGATCCATATTTTCCTCAGGACCGTTTATCCATATCCTTCCGTTCTGACCTACGAATATCTCACATTTTGTTTCCTTTTTAAGCATGGAAACCATAGACCCACCATGACCTATTATTCTTGGAACTTTTGACGGAGGGATCTCTATGACCCTTCCAATTTTGATGCGTTTGAGTCCACGTTCACGCAGTGTAAGTTCAACTTTCATGGATTGGTCCACATCTTTGACGCGCAAAATAGCAGAATCGCCAACATCCAATAAATCAGACATCTGAGAAGATTCAACGCGTTTGGGATATTCAGATACGTGTAACATACCTGTATATGGTGCACGGACATCAAAAAACCAGTTCGAAGATGTTATGTCAACTACAGTTCCAATTACATAGTCCTTTGCACGGGGTATATATTTTCCGGAAAAAGGTATAACATCAACTTTATTCTTTATATTTAATACTCCATATAAGGAAGAGTAAACTTTTCCTTCTTTAACATAAGTACCCAGGCCAGCGTTCTGTTCATTCTCAGACAACAATTCACCGGGTATGACAATTTTTCTGTCCATAATATAGCACCTTATAATAATTTGGTTTCAGCATCCCCTTTAGTCAGCCGATTGATAAGACTGTAAAAATCGTTCTGGATTCCGGCAGGTATCCTTACAACAGCTACCCATGATCCATCATTCTGCCATTCATCTTTTACAAGCTGACCGAACTTTGATATTTCACCATATGACTTTGCTGCATATTCCGGAGGGATTTTTACAGCCACATCAACCTCTTCAAATCTTATGGGAATAATTGGACGTATCGCTTTCATTACAATATTGACCTGTTCATCTATACTTTTGAACAGGTCTATATGCACTTTTGCCTCCTCCATTGCCTTTTCAATTCTTGAAGGAGGATGAGGGGTTTTTGTCTGGGGATTTATCGCGTTTTGCGCAATTGTAGTTATGACCTGTCTGGTTTTATCCTCCAGCATCTGCTTTCTCTGTTCACTGGTAAGCTGAAGTTCTCCATGTTCAATTATGTTCTTCGCAATTTCAATAACATCATTTGTCCCAAACACATTAGCAAGATCTGATTCTGATGAATGATCCCCTTTAGCAGCATCTTCAAAAACAGATTCAACTGCAAGAATTGATTCGACCTGCACATCGTCTCCTTTCTTCAGGGAAAGGGCACCTTCCGGATCTACCAGAACTTCAAATTGCTTTCCGCCCTTTTTAAGTCTTGCAGTCACAGCTTCATCTAAAGATACCATATTGAACACCTTTCACATCATAATTACTCAGAATCTTCTTCAGTATCTTCTTCTGACGATTCTTCCGATTTTTCTTCAGAACTCTCCTGTTCATCTTCTTTGTGTTTTTGAAGAATTCGATCCACATAGGATTTGACTTCATCAGATGACAGTTTCCTGAACATTTTGCTTTCTGTATCAACGATTCCAATCTCAACTGTTGAGGCATTTAACTTTCCTTCAGCTGACTGGTAGATAGCATCCATTCCAAGTTCAATGGCCGCATCCTGATCCATATCATCAGCATAGTTTGCTTCAAAAGTTTCCATGAAACTGTTTCTTCCGGCACCAATAGCAGTTGCTTTGTATTCCAGAAGTGCTCCGCTTGGATCAGTTTCGAACAAACGGGGTCTGTCATCATCAACACCTGCGATCAGTAATGCTGTACCATAAGGCCTTACACCACCAAACTGAGTATATGTCTGTTTATGATCACAGAGCCGCTTGGAAAGCACCTCTACACCAATTGGTTCATCATATGATACTACGTTGATCTGTGCTTCGATTCTTGCTTTATCTACAAGAGCACGGGCATCAGCAACAAGCCCGGAGGTGGCTACGCCAATATGTTCATCGATCTGAAATATCTTTTCAATTGACTCCGCCTCAATAAGCTTACTTGTAATTCTCTTGTCAACCAGCAGAGCAACACCGTCCCTGTACTTTATACCTGCTGCAGTAGTACCCCTTTTTACAGCTTCTCTGGCATACTCTACCTGAAATATACGTCCGTCAGGGCTAAAAACAGTAATCGCTCTATCATATCCCATTTGTGGTGCCATTTGCATGCGTTTATCATCTCCTGTGAATATTATATATGTAAAATTGGTTAAATGCCTTGTATAATATAGTCTACACTAATTTATATGTGACTGTATCAATGTTTATCGGGTTTAAATATATTCTCATTTTCTAAATACTTCTCTGTTGCTTTTGCCACAGTTCCAGATATCCCCATGACATATATTACTACAGGTATTCCAGCAATGGAGTTAACAGTAGCCAGTACCGCACGTACAGTATCAGTCATCAGGTAATTACATCTTATTATACCTTTTGAATTTTCATATTTAAGCAGTCTCATATTGCACTCGCTTGACCCTACATCTCCGATTAACAGGTTCGCACATGAGAATATTTCACTTATCAGATCTTCCCTCAGAACATTTTTCTCAGATACGAGTTCAAATGCAAGGTAACGTTTTTTTTCTCTTAATGTGGGAGGAAGTATTTTCAAATGCAAAGCCTCCAGGTCATCAATTTATAATCTCAACACCTTCGAAAATAAAGCTACTCTTATTGTTTTTTTCAAGCATTCTCAGTGGAGTATTGGATAATGCATCCATTGCTTCATCTCGAGTCATTCCAAATAGTTTTGCAAGCGCTATCATTTCCAGTGGAGCACGCATATCATAAATTGAAAATGAATTACTCGTTAAGATTAACGGAACATTGAACTTACGTGCAAGATTTAGATTGTTCTTAAAGTGTAACAATGAATGTACTCTTTTCCCACCACGTCCCTTTGTTATAAGATCGAGATTAAAATCAATAGCAACATTATTGGTGGATGCGGCTTTTGCAAGTACATGATTGAGTCCACTATCTCTTGGAGTAATAGGATGCGCCAGATAATCTATATTTGGATTTTCAACTGCTGCCCGATTTATTTTTTCACTCCCGCCATGAACTGAAATAATATCTACCTTATTCCTATATTTTCCAACAAGGCCGTGAAGTTTCGAAGGAGAATCAGTGACAATTTCTATTCCCCTATAAATGTTAAGTTCATCCTCCTCGTAGTCCATGTCAATGTCAGCTCGTTTATTGTTTGAGTGTGTGGTGATAACGATACCTGAATAGCCCAGATGTTTTGCAAAATCTGTAATTTCAGAAACTGAACTGGTCCCGTCTGGATAAGAATGTACATTACATTCATAAAATTTGTATTTATTCAAGCACTTCCTCCATAAATCTTCTGGCATTGTCCCAGTTTTTTGGGAAAGTGGTGATTTTCATTTTTACGGTAACTGCATCAGATGACGATGAGAGTTCAAGTTTTCCCTGATATGCTGTCTGCTTATCAAATTTCATGTAGAAGAACTGATCTTCATCAAGCCTGAGACTTATTTCAGATCTTAACTTTTCAAGATCATCGGGATTTAATTCCTTTTTTAGAAAGCTGATAAAATATCTGCACTTTGATCTTTGAGTGATCTGGGCATTATAAATGATAATTGGGTTGCCATAATGTCCCTCAGCGGATATGGTCTCAACTAACTTTTCTTTGTCAGAATCAATATTTTGCAAAAAAAAATCCAGGGCTTGATCAACCCTGGATCTATCTTCCGTTGAATGCGCGTTAACTCGCAGAGTAATATACTGAATCACTTGACCCGACTCAACTTTGAACTTATACTTGGCCTAGTTTTTTCTGTACCTTTACCACGGCCCATCATACCTCTGCCTTTCCTTCCAGCACTGGTTTTACCACGGTACGCACGTCCCTTCTGTGAGCTTTTACATATCCAGTTGAGATTCTTATCATTCTGAATGACAGGATGTGCAGGATCAACAAGAATTACCTCATACCACTTGGACATACCGTCTTCAGCTACCCAATATGAGTTCAGGACTTCCATGTTAGGATACTTTCTGCTAGCACGCTCCTCCGCAATTCTCTGTATGCTCTTTCCAGGAGTCATTTTGTTTTTGCCCATACGCTGGGTACGTCTACCACGCACGTACCTGGATTTCCTCAAACCACCGCGACGAACCTTTGCCCTTGCGATTATGATCCCCTGTTTTGCTTTGTACCCCAGTGATCTTGCACGATCTATACGTGTTGGTCTTTCAATCCTGACCAGTGAACCTTCCTTTCTCCATTTCTGAAGACGTTCCCACCTGAGATCCTTCACGTATGTATTATCAGGATCTTTCCATGCGTCTCTGACATATCCATAAAATGATTTTGACAATTTGGTCACCTTTGTTTCATCTTAGTTTCATGGTTCAATTCATCGGTTTAACGAATCACATCCCTACGGGAATATATCCCGATAATGAAACATCCGCTACTACATACCTGATTGCATTTAAGTTTTTGTGTTTTGTTCAGGTTTCTATGTAATGCAGTAGCATTTGTAGCATATATTTCTCGCAAAGTACATATAATTATCAACCATATATTATATTGTAGTTTTTTAACCATGCGAAGTTAATGCAGCTTTCAATCATTGCATCTTCAGGCATAGGTTAGTCCAGTACGAAATGATATGTGCTGGAAGGGAGTACTGATACCCCTGGCATGTCGCTGGTTTGAAAGCAGCCAGCCATGGAACGCCACATAATGTGGAAGTATATCAGCAAAAGACAGTTCTTTGAGGTGAAATGAAATGTCCAAGTTCCATAAAAGAGATACTGAGCGAAAAGGGGTTAAAAAGCATGAAAAACTGGAAGAAAAATTAATCCATGAAAATCTTAATGACCTTATCGGGACAGAAGAGCTCAGTGAAGAAGAGTCTGAAGGTGGTGAATATTTAGAGTGAGCAAAAAAATAAATCTCAAACTGTTGATGGGGAACAAATCTGAAAAAAAAATGGACGTGGACGATGAATGTACATATGAAGAATTGCTGAATATACTGGATATCAATCCTGAAACGGTTCTTGTATTAAACAATGGACAGGCAGTTCCACTTGATGAAATTATAGATTCAGGAGATCTAACAATATTAAAGATTGTTTCTGGTGGATAATCTTTTATCCTGTTCATTCATTTATTTATTCTGAAATAGCAATATTATGTACAACCTACTTGCATAATTCCCAGTCAAACTTAACTATTTCGTCTAAACCAGCTATCAGGTGCTTTTCTTTCATTTCCCTGCTGGTCTCTAAAAAACGCAACGAATTTACCTTCTGGATAGCTACGATCAAAAACAAATTCGTACTCCACAACAAAATATGCCCAGAATCTAACATATTTGCTTCGTGCATCCCCAATAACCACTGTTACAGAGGACTCATTAATCATAACTGAATAAACTGGATAATCAATTTGCTGGGCAGGGTTAGATGCATAGAGTTCATATGCTCTTTCAATATAAGGATTAATGTCGGTATCTAAATATTCATAGGTTGAATCGGTATAGGTTATTTTCTCAACATAGTCACTTCTTTTAATTACCGAATGATATGATATCTCCATAATTTTATAATGAGAATCATTGAATGAATAAGCAGATATGAAACTCGCAGGAGATACTGGATATGTGTTCTGGTAGCTTATTTTTGCATCTTCTATTTCAGAGACTTCGTTTACAAGCATATATTTTGCAAAAGGAGTCACTGCACACCATATAACAAAAATTACAACAAGAATATTATAGATCAATCTTTCATTTTTTTTTGCATAGGTATATATTTTGTTCAGCCAGTTTTTTCCAGCATCAACTTTATTTTTCATTTTAATATCTAATAAAAAAATGAGTATGGGTATAATTGAAATCACAGATATCACAGGATCAAAAAAATACATAGACCCCAGAGTGGATGGCTCATTTATAAAAGGATATAAAGGACGCATTTTCCAGCTTGTTGCATAATCAAGAAAAAAGTGGCTAAGCAATACGAGAAAGCCTGTAAATGTAAATAACCTGTTTTTTTTCCAGAACCATAGTATAGAAGTTATTATCAGTATGAAAAGCAATGAGTGCATGAACTCACGATGAACCATTAGATAAAATAGCTGTGTACGCAATTCATAGGTAAGTGCATCTTCTATTGCAAAAAAAATAATGTTTGGTATGAAATCAAGGTCAGGAATAACTGCAATCAAGCCTAAATATACTCTCTCACGTCCTTTAAATCCTAAAAATGATGCAATTAAAAAGCCAATTCCAAAATGAGATATGCTGTTTACCATTATAATTCAACTTTCACATACAATCATAGATGCTTACGCTTTATTAACAGTAAACCAGAATACACTCCCCTTACCCTGGGGGTTATCTTCAACTCCGACCTGCGTTCCATGAAGATCAATGATCTTTTTAACTATCGTAAGTCCCAGGCCTGTACCCTTAATGCCTGGTTTGTTCATTCGTTTAAACCTTTCAAAAATAAAGGGCTTGGATTTTTCATCAATCCCTTCACCAAAGTCGGTTACCATGATCTTCCAATACTTACCTGCATCCAGAATATCGATGATTATTCTACTTTTTTCTGGACTGTATTTTATTGCATTGGAAAAAATATTTACAAAAACCTCTTCTATAATCGGGTTTGCCTGGGCAAGATATACTCCCTCAGACTGAAAATCCACATCCATTTCTTTTTCATCGATCTGTGGGGAAAAACTATCAACTACATTTTTAAGCATAAGTCCTATGTCAAATGTTTCAAATTCAATATCCTCAATAGAATCCAACTTAGCAAACCTGGAAGCATCTTCAATCATTTTTATAACTTTATTGTTGTTACGTTCAATTGTCTTAAGGACCTGAATTTTCGAATGATCTTTTTCCTGGCCAATTAAAAGGTCTATATATCCCTTTACAACGCCTGCTGGATTTAATAGATCATGACGAAGAATATCCAGAAACAATTCTTTCAATTCATTGGAGCGTTCCAATTCCTCAGCATATGATCTTAGCTTTTCCAGCGACTTTTTTCGCTGAATGATTTTCCACATTCCCTGCATTAACAATCTCAATTGACGTACATCTGCTCGGTCATAGTCTTCATCCTTGTTTCCAACACCAGCTGTTGCCACAATTCTATCATCATCAAATACAGGAACGCTCATATAGCGTTCCAGTTCTACATGTCCCGGGGGATATCCTTTTTTAAGTGAATTGAATGATTGATAATCATTGATGATTATAGGCTTTCGCTGCCTTACCGGCTCTCCCCACAATCCGGTCGTTTCAATTGGATAAACAAATTTCTTATTTGGAACTGAACACTCTTTCATTACGCTGTTTGACCATGTATGCATTGTAAAGACAGTCTCATCTTCATTTAGAAACGCAACATATCCAATTTTGCTCCCGGTGAGGTTAACTGCAGCTTCATGGACAAAATCTGTGATTTCCTGCATTGTTGCTTTATCACTGATCATATTGAGCTTTAACAGACTTTCAAGTCTGGACTCATCCAATTTCAGGGCATCTTCTAATTTTTTATGTCGGGTGATATCTTCAGCAATGCAGATACCCCCAACGATAGAGCCATCATCTGATATATTCTGACTGCAATCTATCTTTATTTTAATTGACTTTTTGCCATCTTTTAGTTCAAGGTCTCCTTCATAATGAGTTCTTTTTTTGAAGAATACGTCTTTAAGGCTACTGAAAATAAGATCATTCTCAAAAACTTCATCTAACCTATAACCAATTATTTTCTCAGTGGGCAGCCTAAGAATATTTGCCATTTTTTCATTACAATCAGTAATGACATCATTGGTGTTAAAATGAAATATTCCATGTGGAGAATTTCTGAAAATCAGTGAATATTCATTTCTGATACTCATATTTAATTTCCTGATCGATTTTTGAAAATGATGATACACATGAATTACTATTGGATTACATTTTATTTAATATAATTCCAAAAGGAAAATTTTTGAAAATATCTCATATTTGATTTATTCTTAAGAAAGACAAATACATAATAAAGAAATTTATATATAGGCAAAATATTTGTTATTCTATAGTGATTTAGTGAAAATTTGAAAGAAGTTCAATGTGGAAGTGTAGCATTTGATATCCATAAGTAAGATATTGCAATCACTTAGGAAAAGTGAACAGCAAAATAAAATATGTAACTACAAGCTGGTTAATACTAGCAATGAAAGAAAAGTGATATTAAACTGTAAGAAATGTTCATTCTCATCAGACTTAAACGATAAATCCTGTCTTGATAATATAATCCATGTCCTCTTAAAAGAGCCGTATATTGATAGACTGGTACTTTCCCATCTGTATGAAAGAGAATATGAAAAGGAAAGTCTGACGATCTTAAAAGAATTTGCATATTTCTGTGATTTCATAAATGCTTATAACAACGCAGCGCTAACAGACAGCGGATGTACATATCCTGAGAAATTAAAATGTCAAATAGCAAGAAAAGAGATTATTGATGCTTTGATCGCGCAGTCATTTAAGGATCCTCTGCAAATAATGGATATTCTGTTTGAACAAAATGGAACTAAAATTGAAGGGCATATATTAGATAATCTTCCAGATCATTCAGAATGTAACAGCTGTATTGAACAATTCAATTTTATACTAAATGAAATCAAACAGAAAGCACTTATTACCAAAAATAGATTAAAGGCTCAAAAACAAAAAGCAGCCATATCTGACTACAATACCCAGATAAGATCTTATGTAAGGCCCTCTTTTTCAACTTCCAGAATATATGCAGAGCCTCCCGACAATACTGAATTTATAGAGTGTTATGACATTCAGTACAAAAAAGGAAGAGAGCTGGAAATATCCATATATGCATTCAATGATCGACCAGAAAAACTCTATTTCATAAAACCTTTCGAATATTTTCTGGATCCTTTAGACCTGAGTACAATAGAAAGAATCAGAAAAAAAATAATACGGCATCGTCCAGATGATCTAAGTTTTGCAGATCCAGCTAATTCAAGGGAATATTTCAGGCAGATAGCAAAAAGGATACTATTAGAAGATACAGAATTATATGGGAACTACCTGAATCCTTCCAGGGTAGATATTTATTCAGACCTTCTGGCAAAATACACAAGCGGACTGGGGATCCTCGAAGATATACTGTCAGATCCCCGTGTAACTGATGTGTATATCAATGCACCTGCAGACAGCAATCCAGTTAATGTGGTGATAGATGATGAAGAATGTATAACTAACGTATTTCTCTCCCAGAATGATCTGGATTCAATGGTCTCACGCTTTAGAGCCATCAGTGGAAGACCTTTTGGGGAAGCTACTCCGGTCCTGGAGATGAAGCTTGATGATCCAGATGTAAGAGTTTCAGTTATTGGAGATCCTTTAAGCTCTAATGGACTTGCATATGCATTCCGAAAACATGCACATACTCCATGGACACTCCCAAAGCTGATCAGTTCAGGAACAATTTCACCCCTTGCTGCAGGACTTCTAAGCTTTATGGCTGAAGGACAGTCATCCATACTGATTGCTGGAGATGTCGGGGCCGGAAAAACGTCGCTACTGAGTTCCATGATCGCCGAGATCCCTCAAAAATACAGAATACTTACAATTGAAGACACCCCTGAAATTCCTGTGAAACCGCTTCAAAATCTTGGATGGAAGATTCAGGGAATGAATTCCCAATCATCGATCATGAAATCAAATGCGGAAATGACACCTGAAGTTGCATTGCGTGCAGCTCTAAGGCTTGGAAATTCATCGCTTGTCATAGGAGAAGTAAGAGGTACTGAGGTCAGAGTCCTTTATGAAGCCATGCAGGTAGGTACTGCAGGAAATTCTGTAATGGGTACAATTCATGGAGCTTCAGCAAAGGCCGTTTATGAAAGAATAATAAATACACTGAAAGTACCATCTTCTTCATTCAAGGCTACTGATGCAATTGTGATATGCTCAAGCACGAGAACGGCTGGTGAAATGAACAAGAAAAAACGGGTAACTCAGATCGCGGAAGTAAATGATCTGATCACTTCTGAATACAGTAGTGATAATATGTTTTCTGACCTTTTTACTTACAGTTCATCAAAAGATTCACTGGTATCTGCAGACATTCTTGACCGGGGACAATCTGCACTGGTCAATAAGATTGCATCGAAAATGGGAATCTCAATAGACGATGCATCAAAAAACATTCAACTAAGAGCAAAAATAAAAGAAAAAGTTGCAGACTGGGGTAACAAAAACCCTGAAATTATGGAAATAGAAGCTTTGAGCATTGCAAATAATATGTTCTGGCTCTTGATGGATGAGCAAAAACAGAATGATATATTGGATTATAACTTTGTTTTCAAAAGATGGTTGGAATGGTTTGAGGATTTTGCACAGAACATGACAGAAAATCATTCATATACGTACTACTCTTTTACGGAGTGAATATTGTGCTAAATCTGGAAAACTGGTACTTTAAAAGCTGTAAATTTTTGAGTAAGCACTTTATATGTATTGCAGGAGATATCACCGGTTTTGAAAAAAAATGTGAACAGAGTGCCGGACAAAAATACCGAGATGCAATTACCTTTACAGGTATTGATATTGAGCCATTTGAAAGTACCCTTCTATCTTATGCAGGCGCTGTTATAACACTCCTATTGCTCCTTTTATTAAATCTTATCCTGTTTCAGATCACCACATACAGTTCAACTACCCTCATATTAATTTCACTGATTACGATAACTTTTCCCTTTATAGTCTTCACATATTTGAACAATTACATCATTGTACACTCGGAATTTATGAAAATACGTTCCCTAGGAGACATTCCAGAAGTACTTAGCTACATTGTTATGTCAATGAAGATGGTCCCAAATATGGAACATTCTATTTTATTTGCAGCAACTAATTCTAACAGACCACTTGCCCATGATCTGAAAAAGGTTTTGTGGAGCCTGCATGTAAGACTTTACAATAGCATGGATGATGCAGTAATAGAGTTTTCTGAAATGTGGGGTAAAAATAGTGAATATTTTAAAAGGGCACTTCACCTTATCAAAAGTTCTACAAACGAAACAGATGAAGCTCAGAGAATAATTGTACTCAATAGGGCTCTTGATATAGTTCTCGATGGAACTAAAAATATAATGGAAATTTTTGCTTCCAGACTCAAAACACCCACATATATATTGTACTCAATATTTATCCTTATACCTCTGGCACTTGTAGCTTTATTACCTGCAGTTACAGTGGTGGGATGGAGATTTAATATAGTTACTCTGATACTATTTTACAATATAGTGCTTCCAATTGCTACTTTTGTCTATGGGGAGTATATACTGATGCAAAGACCAGCGGCTTTTCTTCCCCAGAGGATACCAGAAACACATCCAAAACTTGAAAATATACAAAACAAAAAAATAATTGCCCTCATTATTGCAGGTATAATAGGAGCATTTACAGGACTGTCAGGATATCTATGGATCGGTCTGGGCAATCCGGGTGGTATTGTTTCCACATCTACAATGGAAGGAGTTATTCCACCAACAGTTCCTGTACTTTGGGGATTGGTTTTTTCCTTTTCCCTCTATTTACATACAGTTTATAGTCCCTATAAACAGATAAGAGATAATATCCAAAAAATGGAACATGAGTTTGCAGACTCACTTTTCATACTGGGAAGAAGAATTTCAGAAGGACGATCTGCAGAAGAATCGTTTGCACATATTTCAAAAACTATGAAAGGTTCTGCAATTGCCAGTACTTTTGACACAATATCCAGCAATATAATGAGCCTTAGAACTGATATTAGAGCAGCAATGTTTGATGATGATTTCGGGGCACTCAAGGACATTCATTCTGATAGGATTAATACTACGATGAAACTATTTGCTGAAATTGTCCAGAAGAGTCACATCTCTGCAGGTACTGCAGTCATTAAACTGGCAGATCATTTAAAGCAACTCCAGGAAGTAGAACGCAACATCAAAAGGTCTCTTTATGATATTACCTCAACTATGAGGTCAACGATCACAGTATTTGCACCTCTTATAGGTGGAGTTACAATTGCGCTTTCTGAAATAATAGCTGCAATACTGCATAATGTGGCTGAGAGTATGGCACGTCTGCCACAGAACATGATGCCTGGACCTGCACAGATCGACCCATCAAATCTAAATCAGTCGATACCAACCGATCTGTTTACCCTTACAATTGGATTATATATTATAATGATAGCAGCTATACTAACACGCTTTTCCGGTACTATTGAATACGGGGGGGATAAATATCAGCTTATGTATGATCTCAGCAGGATGCTGCCCGTTTCTGTGGTAGTCTTCTCGATATCTACAATATTTTCCAGAATAATATTTGGAAATCTCATATAAAGTCTGCAAAGCCAGATCATTTATGGCCATTATTGCAATCATCTGTATTGACAATCGGTACCGCAGATATGAAAACTATTTCCTGAAAGTATAAACAATTTTAATGTTAAACTATTATTTCGTATATATTAATATGTGATCAAAGATTAATAAAGCTGAGTAATTAACTAAATATACCAGCAGATTGAATGAACTGAACATTAAAATGAATCTTCAAAATAATCTCAACCAGAATAATATCTTCACAGGTGAAGCAGGATCGTTTTATAATTATTTATCAGAAGGCTGCAAGCTATGCCAGGAAGGTGCAAAAATGGTCCTTTTTGTAACCGGAAGCTGCTGCAATACCTGTTTCTATTGTCCCTTATCAGAAGAGAGGCAGATAGAAGTAACATATGCTAACGAAAAACAGGTCATCTCAGATGAGGATATTATCCATCAGGCAAAAATAATGGATGCTCTTGGCACGGGAATAACAGGAGGTGAACCATTGATTGCAGAAGATAAAGTTATGCATTACATAGAACTTTTGAAGTCACAGATGGGCAGCAGTCATCACATACACCTTTACACATCCCTTGCACCCAGCACAAAAACACTTGAAAAACTTGCCAGCGCAGGACTTGATGAAATAAGATTCCATCCACCACCAGATCAATGGAAATCACTCAAAGATTCAGAATTCATTAGATCAATTAAGCAGGCAGTTAGTATGAATATATCAGCAGGTATTGAAGTTCCATCCATAATGGGAATAGCAGATATAGTTGATACAGTTAATGAGCTGGAAATATTCCTTAACATTAATGAACTTGAATTTTCAGATACAAACGCAAACAATCTGTACAATGCAGGCTACATGCTTAGGGATGATATTTCAAATGCTGCAGCTGAATCTGAAGAAATAGCAAAAAAAATTGCACACAAATGTTCCAGAATCCACTTCTGTTCATCCAGATATAAAGATGCAATACAGCTTAGAAAAAGACTGATCCGAATTGCAGGAAACACATCCAGGATATTTGATGAAGTAACCGAAGACGGAACTATTGTACACGGGGTGGTTATACACCATAATATAAGTGAGCTTATTCTAACCTTAAAGCAGATCCGAGTTCCAGAAGATATGTATCAGGTAAAAGATGATTGTGTAGATATTGCATGGTGGATACTTGATGATATCTCAGAATACCTGAAAGAAGCAGGCAGTGATGTTAAAATAATTGAGAGGTATCCCTGGAACAGGGGTCTGATAGTTGAAACAATACCCATCTGAAATGTTAAAATTTATAAATAAGAAAGATATAAGTCTATCGATCTCAGAACTGGTTTTGTTCAATTCACAATAAATTACATAGGTTTATAAATTAAAAAATGCATAATAATTACAATAATTATAGAGGTGTTTGTGCTGGAAACAATAGAAGACCGGGTACGGGCAAGACTAATTAAATATCTTGGCCGGGATGATACCGGAATACGCAAAGAAGTGCTGAAATTATTTTTAGAAGGAGGATCATTTACTACCAACGATGTTTATGAGCAGCTTCAAAAGCGTGGTTATAATGTGAGTTATAGGGGTGTTTCCGCAATGGTAGGACTGATGAACACCAGACTTGGCATTTTAAGTATCAATGTAACCGGAGATCACAACATATATTCTCTTAAAGAAGATTACAGAGAGATAGTTGCCTCTGTACTCAAAAATTACTGAGAATCCCCAGGTAAAGACTGTACATATTCACATAATTGTTCCTTGAATATCATGTTATCGGTGAACTTATGATTAATAGGATAATTAAATTCCTTTATCAGGGATATGAAAAGATTCTCTTTCAGGAAGTATCAAAAGGTCCCCTTCCCGCACATATTGCAATTATTATGGACGGAAATCGCAGGTTTGCCAGCAAAATTGGAAAAAATAGTTATTTTGGGCATTCAAAAGGCGCAAGAGTAACTGAGAATCTAATCCGGTGGTCATGGGAAATCGGAATAAAGCAACTTACAATTTATGCTTTTTCTGCACAGAACTTTAAAAGATCACCAAAAGAGATCAATGATATTTTCGATCTGATGTCCAGAAAATTTGACAGAATGTCTGAAGATGAGGAAATACATGAAAATAGAGTAAAAGTTAAAATAATTGGCGATAAAAACCGCATTCCACCTTTTCTTCAAAGGTCCATAGATCGACTGGAAACAAATACACATAATTATGATCAGTTCAACCTCAATATTGCGATCGCATATGGCGGACGTCAGGATATCGTTCAAGCCACACAGGAAATAGCAACCAAAATAAAGAACAAGGACCTGAGTGTTGATCAAGTAACTGAAATGACTATTTCTGAGCATCTTTACCCGGCAGATGATGCAGCAGTTCCAAATGTGGATCTGATAATACGCACCGGAGGGGATGAAAGAATTTCCAACTTTCTTCCGTGGCAGACAAATGGCAATGAATGTGCAGCATATTTTTGTGCACCATACTGGCCTGAATTTAAAAAGATCGATTTTTTACGTTCTATCCGAGTGTACCAGGCACGAAAGATCGAGGTCAGGAAGAACAATGCGCTGAGAACTGCGCAGTTGCTTGCTTCTATTGGAAATAAAAGATCATTTAATGCAAAGAGTAATCAAACCGATTTATCGATCAGTGATTGTCATAAGAATTATTAAAATTCTTTTTTTGGATCATAATATTTGGTCCTTCTTTAAATTCTAAAAGGAAAATTTAATCTATCATAGTGATTGACTATGCATTAAATGACTTCTTTTTTAGACATAAGAAACAGTAATATACACACAGTATCTGACAAATTGGATGTTTATCACAAAACAAGCAACTGTGTCTGTGTAATATATAATGACATACTGGATGAGTGGTTATTTTTCATACCTAACAATAAAGACATATGTTCATTTAAAAGCATAATGAAGAAGATTTATTTTAAAAATTATTTTTCTTCAGATATTTCAGATCTATATTCATTTCTCCAGCGGGATTTTGCTGTTGGTTTTGATCTGAAAAAATTTAAACATATATTCATGCCGCAGGTCCACAGTAAAAAAGAAAAAGATCCATTCAATTTTGATATATTTGAATACATATCCAATTTTACCGGAAGACCCATATCCCTCGATAATATAGCAGCTCAGACATTACAGGTAGGCCTTAACCATAAAAGCAAACTTCCTGTCATCGAATGGGAAACCGAGAACATGAAGAATCATCTTGATGTATATAGAAACATTGAACATGGTTACCACATATCGGCAGGAATCAATATATACAATACTATAGACCAGTGCAGACATAATGTAGAACTTGTACATGGAATTTATACTTTCGGTGTAGAAAACGGATATATCAGTTATCTTGATAAAGGATCAAATACTGTTCTAAAAATGGAAGTTGACTGGTGACCTGGTCATTTCTCCAGCACATCAACGACTTTTTGCAGCGTTTTTATGATTGGGATATGTTGAGGACATCTAGATTCACATTGACCACATCCGGTACATTTTGAAGCTTTTCTTTCATTTCCAAGGTGATTTATGTAGTTTTTTCTTGTCATTTCAATATTATTGAATATTGAGGCATTATTCAGATATTTGAAATTCAGAGGTATATTCACCCCGACAGGACATGGAAGACAATATCGGCAGCCTCCACAGTCTACCGCAAGCTTTGTACGGTACATATCTCCTACCTTTGAAATTATATTTCTTTCTTCAGTGGTCAGCAATCCAGAATAACCATTTTCAGCAGCTTTCAGATTCATTTCCAGTTGTTTTATGTTTGACATTCCGCTTAGCACAACATCTACTTCCTTGTAATCCCATAGATACTCAAGACACCACTGGGCCGGACTCCTCTGGACATCGCAACTGTCCCATACTTTCCTGATATCCCCTGGAACCATCTCAGCAAGACAGCCACCGCGCATGGGTTCCATAATAACAATCCCCAGCCCTTTATCAGCTGCATAGAACAATCCATCTTTTCCTGCCTGATAGTATTCATCCACTATATTGTACTGTATCTGGCATAAACTCCATGAATATGCATCAACAATTTCCCTGAAGGTTTCATTATCGTCATGAAAAGAAAAACCAGCATATTTTATTCTACCATCATCGATGGCAGAATCAAGAAAATCAAATAATCCCAGTTCTGTCAGGTTCTTCCAGTAATCACTATTCAAGCTATGGACAAGGTAAAAATCAATATGATCAGTATTCAGTTTCCGGAGTTGTTCTTCAAGATAAATATCCATATCTTCCCTGCTTTTTATATCCCAACTTGGTAATTTTGTTGCAATGTAAACCATTTCCCGATATCCATCTTTAAGAGCATCACCTAGAAAAGATTCACTTCTACCTTTGTGATATGGATAAGCCGTGTCAATATAATTGATTCCAGAATCTATGGCATAATGAAGGAGCTGAGCGGCTTTTTCCTGATCAATCATTTCAGGCTTCTCATTGAAAACAGGAAGTCTCATGCATCCAAAACCAAGTATAGAAACTCTCTCACCTGTCTGCCCAAGTTTTCTGTATAGCATCATCTATATTAACTGTGTTTTTAGTTTTAAGCTTTTATGAACAAAATATTAAAATGTAAGTATGAAATAATGGAAATAACCAACAAAAAGGAGGCATTGGATGGATAATGAACAAAAAATTTTGAAAGCAATGAAAGATGCTGGAAAACCATTAAAGTCAGGTGAAGTTGCAGAGATGACAGGAATTGATAAAAAGGAAGTCAGCAAAATCATAAACAACCTGAAAAAAGAAGGTACTATAATTTCTCCAAAAAGATGCTATTATGAGACAGCAAGTTAATTATGAATGAGTAAAACATCTTTCACTTTCAGTAAAAAATTATCATAATACAAACAAATTTACATTTTCAGATATTCATGTTGCAGATATGATTTTATGCCTATCCAATTTTTTTAATAGACGTAGCTGATATGTACCAGGAAAGGACCAAACCATACCTTAGAGTGTATTCTTAATAAAGTTCCAGATTGCTATATTTGGAGCATGGTTATACTCAATGAACACGTACACAGAAAATCCTGTGACTTTGAATTTCTTGAAGTTAATTCTACATATAAAAATATGGTCGATTAAAAGATAAACATATTACTGGAAAAAGGATTACTGAAACTTTTTTCCCTCCATTAAAAGTGATAATTTTAACTGGATCAGGCTCTATGGAAACGTTGAGTTAGCTGGTTAAAAAGGAAATATAGAGCAATTCATTTAGTCATCTTCATTTCCCATCATAACATTTTCAACATATACTTCACCTCTTGGAGAAAGCTGATATATAATACAATATTATCTTTTGTTCTTTTTTCTATAGATAGAGAAGATTCTAACATACTAAGATGGAACTTGGTTTGCATTGCATCTATTTTTAGCTCTTCTCTAATATCATCTGCTCCCATAGGATATCTTGCAAGCATGTCTAATATTTGTCTTCGAGTGGGATTCTGGAGTGCCATTAAGCTGGCTTCATGATCCTGAGTTGGATTTATATTGAGTTTACCTTCCCTTTTCATCCAATCTTGCTTATCTCATCAATATATGCAATTTAGGTGAAAATATTTATTCATTTACTGGATGAAAATATAATTATAGAGATATTCTTTCAGAATAAAAAGGTAAATTTTTAAGTGTTGCATATGTGATTTAACTCCAGTAATGAAAATGATATCAATATATCTGCATAAGTATAAATTATAATATCAGGAGATATACGGAGACATTTATTGATGAAAGATCCGCATATGTACAGAATTAATCCGCAGGTATTTTATTTTTCTGCAATTATTGTATTGCTCTTTGTTACAATGGGAGTTTTGTTCACTGGGCGAATGTCTAGCATATTTAGTACAATTCAGGATCTTATAGTTACCAACTTTGGATGGTTTTATGTGCTGGCTGTTGCCTTTTTTCTTATTTTTGTAATAGGGCTTTATTTTAGCAAATATGGGCATATAAGACTTGGTAAGGACTCTGACAGACCTGAATACAAAAATAGCACATGGTTTGCAATGCTCTTTAGTGCAGGTATGGGAATCGGCCTTTTATTCTACAGTGTCGCAGAGCCAATCCTTCATTTCTCACAACCAAAAGAAGCATCTCCAGAAACCATAAGTGCAGCAATGGAAGCTATGAATCTGACTTTTTTCCACTGGGGACTTCATGCATGGGGGATATATATTATAGTTGGGTTATCACTTGCTTATTTTTCATACAGGCATGATCTTCCATTAACCATCCGTTCAACCCTGTATCCAATTTTTGGAGAAAAGATATATGGAATCCGTGGAAATATTGTTGAAGTAATCGCAATCTTTGGAACTCTTTTTGGTGTTGCTACCTCTCTTGGATTGGGAGTTATGCAGATCAATGCTGGTATAGATCATATTGGATTGGTTTCCTATTCCCTCAATAATCAAATCCTGTTAATTGCTATAATTACCTTGATTGCCACTATATCTGTTGCATCAGGACTTGATAAAGGAATTAAGACTCTTAGCCAGTTTAATATAATACTGGGCATATCACTGGTAATTTTCGTTTTGATTGTGGGTCCTTCCATATTCCTGCTAAGTTCTTATGTTCAGAGTATTGGGTTTTATCTGCAGAATATAGTCTATTTGACTTTCCAGACAGATGCTTTCATAGGTCTTGACTGGCAAAAATCATGGACTATGTTCTACTGGGGATGGTGGATATCATGGTCTCCTTTTGTAGGCATGTTCATAGCAAGAATCTCAAGGGGACGGACTATTCGTGAATTTATAATGGGTGTTTTACTGGTTCCTACTCTGGTTACATTTCTCTGGATAGTTGTATTCGGAAATACTGCAATACATATGGAACTATTTGGTTCAGGAGGAATAATAGAAGCAGTTCAAGAAAGCGTACCAACTTCACTTTATGTGCTCCTTGATCAGTTACCAGGAGCCTTTATCACAACTCTGATAGCCACCACTGTGATAGTGACTTTTTTTGTTACATCTTCAGATTCAGGTTCTTTGGTTATCTCCATACTCTCATCCGGGGGAAATCCATATCCACCAATGGTTCTTAGAATTTTCTGGTCACTTCTTCAGGGAGCAGTTGCAGCAATACTCCTTATAACAGGCGGGTTGGCCAGTCTTGAAACCGCAGCACTCACAACAGCTCTACCTTTCAGTTTTGTGATGATACTTATGTGCTATAGCCTTCATAAAGGACTGAAGGCAGAATCCCTTGGGTACGATGTCGTTGATGCAGACATACCGCCTCCACCAGAAAGTACATCACAGGTGAAAACAAAGACATTAATAAGGGACCTGCTAGGAAGGGGTAAACAGTGAGCTGGTGGAAGGAACAACTTAAAAGTATCATTCAGGAGAGTTCTGAATCCAATAATTATAAGCATCCAGAGAACTTAAATGTCAAATTCGCACAATTTAAATTAAGAAAAGTATTTAGAGATATTATAATTCCTGCACTTGATGAGCTCAAAGGAGAAATCGAAAAATACGGTCGCAGAGTAGTAATCGAGGTCGATGATACAGGTTTAAACTCTGCTACGATCATTGTATATGCCTGCTCAGAAGAAGATAGACACAAAGAAATAGAAGAATTCTATTTCCAGATAAAAGGCAGAGCATATCAAAAAGCAGGATTTGCATTTCCAGAACATGCAGAAGAAGGCAAACCCCGGATAACAAAAGTTGAAATTTTGCTCAGGAGCGGAACTCTTGCAGAGTATGATGTGGAGGAAGTTGACAAGGATAATATAATAGAAGTTTTTGTAGAAGAATATTCCAAATGGATAAATTATTGAATGCAAATTCAACCTTTCAATCAGATTACACCCATAACATGAAGCGCATTATGGAAATATTATCAGGTGTGACTGAAAAATTAGCAGATTACAGGTAAAAAAATATCTGTTCGATTTACAAATAATCATTCAGATCCACAAATTCATCAAAATAATCTGAATATGTAATTATGTGATCATCTACAGTAAAAACAGGACCTTTCAGTGTCAACCATGATAAGCTGGTCTCAGGCAAACTGTATCCATTAAGGACTGGCCATTCAATAATGCCTTCTATTTTTGGAATTAGATCCTCAGAAGGATCATATTCATTCTTTTCAGATATGATATCATATTGCATTTTTATATCTTTATATATTTTATTGAGTTCATCCACATCCCTGGCATCTTTTATTCTTTCTCTGATCTCGGAATCAATAATTTCCATAGTAACCCCTTCCCAATCATTTCACAAAAGTATTATAATATTATTATATTACCATCCATATATATAATATGATGTAATTATCAACCGGTCCTAACCTGTACAATCCAGCAGTCTCCAAAAAGTATGATTTAAATGTATGACACTATAGTTGATTCTCGATACCTAACTTTTTCGTCTATAGAGAGTGTTTTGCAGGAATCCTACATCCATATTAATTAGTATATAACTATTAAGTTCACCAATATAATTTTTATATAGTAAATAAAATCAGAAAACTAAGAATTTAATAAAATTCAATGTGAAAACTATACGAGTATATCCCGTATTTCTATTTCCATAAAATTTAAGTTTGTAAAAAACGTACAGGGTACTTCTTGTTAGTATCTTTTCTTTGAACAGATATCTTATCTTAACCAAAAGATAAAAATTGAATAGTAGAGTGTTGGCCATGGAATGGCAAATAGTTGAAATTATAGGGTATGTTGGATCAGCCATATGGGTAATTTCATTTATGATGAGCAGCACTTTTAGATTGAGGTTGTTCAACCTATTTGGTGCGGCTTCCTATGTGGTTTATGGCTTACTTATTGGAGCTAATCCCATAGCATTGGTCAATGGACTAGTAGCTTTATTAAATGTCTATCATTTGATGTATATGAAGAGTTTGGATGCCTCATTTGATGTACTGGAAGTTCCGGTAGAAGGATCAACATATGTTGAACGTTTTCTCAAACAACATGAAAAGAATATTCAGAAGGTATATCCAAATTTCAGGGAAATGGATTTTTCTAAATGTTATGCTATATTCACTCTTAGAAACTTTATGCCAGCAGGGGTTTGTATATATGAAGTTATTCCGGATGGAAGAATTCAAATAAAACTTGATTACATCTGCTTGAATAACAAAGATATTAAAGGAACTATATCTCTCTATAATGATTACAGGGAATATTTAAGAAATAAAGGATACTGGGAGATACTTATAGAGGTAACTGATAAAAAGTATAAAGATTATTTGTGCTGGCTGGGTTATTATGAGGATTGTCAGTACAGCAGTTTATTGCGTAAAAGATTGATTGATTGATTGATTGATTGATTGATAGTTTAGTTAGCATAAGAATGATCATGGAAATTGTGGAGTTACATTATATTTTTTAAAACAAGATAGCTTACACATCATCTTACAGGAAAAAAGAATAACGTGGGATTTGACAAATTGTTTTACAGAATTAAAGAGAGCTGATTCAGAGTTACTGAGACCAAATATACTGAAAATGTCATATTCTGAATGGGAGGAGATGGATTCTCTAAAGTGCTTTGCATTATATGAAACAAATTACTAAATCTGGGAAAATTTTTAGTCTGACTTCCTACATAAAGGAAAAATTGGACATGTGGAAAATAAGATTAAAATAGGTGTGATATGGCAACAGATAATATTCAGGTAAGGGAAGCAAAAGATTCAGATCTTAACAATGTAATGGCAGTTGAAAAAGAGGCTTTTGGATCTGAGGAAGAAGCAAATCTTGTATCTAATCTTCTGGAAGATAAAAGCGCAGAACCAGTAATATCCCTGCTGGCTTTCAAGAAAAATGAAGCATTAGGCCATATTCTTTTCACAAAAGCAACCATTGATGGAAATACATCATCTCCATTAGTTTACATTCTTGCACCTCTGGCAGTTAAACCGAAACACCAAAGACAGGGAATTGGTGGAATGTTAATTAATGAAGGGTTGAAGAAGCTAAAAGCAATTGGTGCTGAAATGGTATTTGTTCTAGGACATGAAAGCTATTATCCAAAATATGGATTTAAACAGAATGCTGCACGTATGGGTTTTAGTCCAACTTATCCAATTCCTGAAGAACATGCCGATGCATGGATGATCTATCCTTTAAGTTCAGGGTCAATTGATGAATTTAAGGGCAGAGTTGTTTGTGCTGATGCCATGAATAAACCAGAGCATTGGAGAGAATGAAAAATTATTGAACTGATATTCATTCTAAATAAAATATAATGCTTTTTTTAATTAAAACACAAAGAATTGATTTGTAGGTAGGGCTGGTTTTTCTAGCCATTTAAATCAACAGAAGATTCTCAATATGACATAAGACTTAACTTTTTCGAAGATACCTATAACCCAAAAAGCAAGTGCGAGGGGTGAGATTCGAACTCACGAACTTCTACAAGACTAGGCCCTCAACCTAGCGCCTTTGACCTGGCTGGGCAACCCTCGCATAATGAATGATGCTACAATCTTGCTTTTTATTTATAAAGTTTACGAAAATGTTACAGAGCAGTTTCCAGAAATAGATGATTCCACGTTAGTGGAATCTATCCTATTACATAGACTCTAATATGTCCTGCATTTCTGATGCTTTCTTTCTGATAACTTTTCCTGCATTTATAATTAACTCTTCAGAAGTATATGATCCATCAGATTCCATATTGAATATGAAAGAGCTTTCACTCTGATTGACTGAAACTGCATTGATCCCGCATGCTTCAGCGCATGTCTTGCATAAGGTGCACTTTAAAAGATCCTCGGAAGATATTTCCGCACCTGCAGGACCCATCTTGATGATCTCTTTTGGACACTCTTCAATGCATGTTCCACACTGATCACAGTTTGTGAAGGATACTATCGGATAATTTTTGTATCCACATCCTACACCAGCTTGCCACTTTGCATGCTCTTTACCATAGCCTGCATGAGCCAGTGCTTCAATAAATAATTTCTGTCCTTCTTTTAGATCTATTATGGGTATATTGCTATCTGCAGGACGTACCTCCGGATCAGCAGATACAAAATCACCAGAATAAACCATCTTCGGACCTTCAACACTTAATGTAAGGGATAGTTCACACGCGGGACATACATCTTCGCAGTTGCATTCATCCTTTGGGATATAATCATCCATATTTGCAGTTAAAGGAATCAAAGCAAGCCTTAAGCCCAATTGTTCATCATAGAGCACAGAAGTGTTGTTGTAAACGTTCACCTCATCTATTGCCAATGTGGGAACATCTGCAAGCATGGCTCTTCGGATCCCATTTGCAAAAGCTACCGATGCATCTGACAGTACAAACGATGCAGTTCTCTCGGATAGTTCCAGAATATCAATTTTCATAGTCATAGACCCAGGTTTTGTTCTAAACTATATAATTTATACACGTCTTCCGCCTTTTGGACGAGTACCGTCATGAGGTACTGGAGTTACATCCTCGATCCTGCCAATCCGTATACCAGCCCTTGCAAATGACCTGATAGCAGCCTGTGCACCGGGACCTGGACTTCTTTGTTTGTTCCCTCCAGGTGCTCTGACCTTAATATGTACTCCTTCAATACCTTTGTCTTTGAGAATATCTGCTATCTGGCTTGCCATCTGCATTGCAGTATATGGTGAGCTTTCATCTCTTGCAGCTTTTACAAGCATACCACCGGAGGCTTTTGCAATTGTTTCTGCGCCGGTGAGATCAGTTACTGTTATGATAGTATTGTTAAATGAACTGTTAATGTGGGCTACTCCCCATGTTCCGTTTGTCATTGATATATCCTCCTTATTCATTCACAATGGATGATGCGACCTGTGCGGGCCTTTCTGGATGTGACTCATTGTTCAGCGGAGAAGTACCATAGTATCCGATTCTCATCTCTTCATCTTTGGATACGAACTTTCCAGGAACTGTCACCCTGTTTCCATCTATAGCAATATGTCCGTGAGTGATGAACTGTCTTGCCTGTTTCATTGTAAGTGCAAGTCCCAGTCTGTGAACCTGTGTCTGTAACCTTCGCTCCAGAATAACATCAGTATCCAATGCAAGAATATCATCAATCTTTGAGTCAGATTTGAGGATAGAGTATCTGATCAGTCTATTAAGAATTTGGTCTGCTTCAGTTTTTAGATGACCAGAAAGTTCTGCCTCAGCAGATTCTGCCAGAAGTCTTCGGGCATCTGCCCTGTAACGTCTCAGAATACTTTGAGCCTTCCATAATTCTTTCCTGTTACGCAGTCCATACCTTGTGATCAGTTCAACTTCAGTGGCCATTCTGGCGGCCTGCCATGGGTGCTTCGGAGTATCAAAGCTTTTTCTCTTTTTACCAGGGTATACCATGTCAAATCACCTTCATTTCTTTTTGCTTACGCCAACTGTAGTGCTACCCCTTCCAGTAGACTTCGTTCTCTGTCCTCTGACCTTAAGACCTCTCTCATGGCGTATTCCGCGGTAGGCACGTACTTTCTTGAGAGTATTGATATCTTCACGCACAGTTAATATAATATCCTGGCCCAAAAGATGCTTATCATCACCTGTAACAGGATCTTTCTGACGATTTAACATCCATGGAGGGATGTTCTGCTCAAAATCATTGATGGTTTTGTTGAGCTTCTGCACATCTTCATCAGATAGATATCCTATCATAACTGTAGGATCCACACCTGCACACTCAGTCAGAATCCTTGCAGTACGCCTTCCTATTCCACGAATACCTGTAAGTGCATACTGCACAGGCTGATCACCCTGCAGGTCAGTATTCATGATACGAACTAAATGTCTAATTTCTTCATTTGCCATTTAATTTTCCTCCTTAAGGATGTAATCACACATCCCGTAGCCCTGAAATCCACATGATTCCAGCACAGCCAATAAAGGCTCTGAGATTACAAATGTATCATCCAATATAATATTACATAAATATATCCATTATACCAGATACTAATCCAGATTTTTATTGAACGTAATAGCTTCGCTGTATATAATATAAGTTGTATATAACTTTATTTGTGAGATTTTCATCAACTGTAGATGCAATTTATTTTCAGAATTTATTCAGCAGTATTTTTAGTATTGTCAGCTACCTGTTTAAGAATGTATCCAGTCATAGACCCAATCTGGAAAATACTGTTCAGAAATTGCTGACATCTCCCTTATACCCCCTACCAGGAATTATTCTGCGAACCTCTTTCTGATACTGAATGTATTTATCACCAAACTGTGACACCAGCCTACTCTCCCAGTGCAGGGATCCGATATACAGGTATATGCTTGCAAAAATATATAGCACAAGCAAGTTTACCGTCATGAATGGAGTAAGCCACAGTATGACCAGGCCGGAAAGTAGAAAAGGATCTCTCACCCATCTGTATATCCCCCGAATTTTCAGTTCACCTGCTTCGGGTGTTCCTGATACAGATAACTGAGAAAGTATCCTGAACCTCTGAGGTGCATCCATAAAGGCCCTGGGCGCAATCACCGCAGCAATCGCCTGACCTGTAACCATTAGCCAGAACCAGGGATAGGGTACCACATAAAGAACCTGGCCAGGATACCTGTAGAGCAGATAAACAACAGGAAGTATCATCAGCACTGCAATCAGACTGTAAACGGGAAGATACAGTTTTTCTGCTCTGGGACCCAGAGCCTTTATAATTGCTCTTTTAAATTTCAGACTTGCCATAAAACTGTGAATGGCTGCAAAAGCAACCAGGCAAAGAACAATTATCACTGTAGAAATTACCAATTGAGATTATCTCCATTTTTATTTTAGACTGTATATTCAGTATTATTGTATTTAGAATTTATGAATGTATACTTACTTTGATGAGTGTGATTTCAAATGCTGTGCTCGATCAATTCATTTGTTGTCTTCCTGGAAAAATTACTGTTGCAAGTGCGATCAGCGGACCGATGAGTATCCCGGACCATGTAAAAAGGCCTGCAACACTAACTAAAGCCATTGATAATCTTTCTTTGTTTCCTACATGGTCTTGCAGTGATATTTTTATGAGAAGCAAGCCCATTAGCACAGAAATAGCTATCAGGACAAGAGTTACAATTACCAGAAAACCTGCATCGGTGCCCATCATTGCAATTATCATCTGATAGAGATTCATTGCTGCACTTCCAATATAAAATAATCCTGCGGTTATGCCTGTAATTGCAAAGAAAGACAGATTCTTTCCTTTATTAAATACAATAGAAAGGCCTGTCAACAGAGTAATAATAAGAGGTGCCAGTATGAAAAATATTGATTGGCCTTCCCAAAGATGTATTCCAATAGCATATCCCGGAACTGTAATCCACTCAACTATTGTGAATGATTCCAGATATCCAATGACAAATGCATATTCTCCACCATTTTTGTCAGAGTAGATCACAACATGATATTTACCAGCAGATGGTGCAACTGTATCAATATCCACCACATTATAATATTTTGAAGGTGTGAAGGGTTCATAAGACCCTTTTTCAGGCGTTTCTCCTCTAATTAACCAGGCCCCTTTATTTTCAGGAATGTCAATATATTCCGGAACATCTCCGTCCATCTCTATAGCCGGGCCTATGAGAATCATATCTGGAATGAAGTCCTGATTGCGAGGAACCGTAAGAGATAGTTTTAGCCGGTCACCTTCTCCCATTTCAAATGTATAATACTGAGCAATATCAGAATCCGGTAGATGAGAATAAAAAACCCATGATTTCAGAGGATCATCTACTTCAATTGCAGTATCAATACTGTAGCCATTATCTGCAAACTGGGGAACATGGCCTGAAGAGATCTGACAAAATATCAGGATTATCAATATGCTCATTATAACAAAAATTGACCAGACCCTCATGTTATCCCACCCTGCTCAAATGATTCTTATCAGAGTATTAATATCTGCTCCTGTTGATCTGATTCAAATTTGAGATGAGTTCCTTTTTTTAAAGCAATGAATGATCAAATAAATGTTAGTAAAAATAGTACGCCGAGGGGGGGATTCGAACTCCCGAGGGGCTGAAGCCCCACAAGCTTTCCAGGCTTGCGCCTTACCGCTAGACTACCTCGGCATTTCGTATGACATAACATTAGAGCAATTATTAACCAGTTTTGCTCCAGGCTGATGGATAAGTGCCGGCATCTATTATTACTCTTTCGGTCACTGCAACAATTCCCGAGTCTTTTTCAAGAATCTCATCAGTAGTCATCACAGCCCTTGATAGAGCAACGGCTTCGCCTTTTAGAGTATAGATACAGACCGTATCGTCTTTTTTGATCATAGAATCCAGGCTCACAATACCTGGTACTGCCAGTGATGCACCTTGACAGATTGCATCCACAGCACTGTCCCTGATAACAACAGGGGGCAGATGTTTGAGACCTTCTTCCATGGGAAGAATGACCCTGCGAAGTTCAGATTCATCTCCATGTTCTTTCCAGAAAGTGTATGCATCAGTAACGTCATGTAGAGTAACGGCCGTATCTTCATTGAAAGGTCCTGTTTTGGTACGTCTCAACTCCTGCATATGGGCACCACATCCAAGAGCTTCACCAATATCATGACACAATTTTCGGATATATGTCCCGGCCTCACATCCAATCCTCATTAGAACAAGATTATCTTTCATTTCAATTATCTCAAGATAATATATCCTCCTAATCCTTACTGCTCTTTTTACAGCTGAAATCAAGGGAGGTATCTGGAAGATCTGGCCCTCAAACTCCGAACATACCCTTATTATTTTCTTTTCAGGAACAGAAGAATGAAGTCTCATAAGGCATACATACTCCTTTCCAGAAAGTCGAAGCGCTCGTATTGTTTTTGTGGCCTTTCCAAGCATTATAGGAAGCAGGCCATCCACTACAGGATCAAGGGAACCTGAATGGCCTGCCTTCTTTAAATGAAGAATGTCCTTCACCCATGCTGTAACTTCATGACTGGTGGGACCTTTTGGCTTCAGCAGGTTGATAACGCCCCTATTTATATGTTCATCAATCGGGCGCATGTGTGGAGAACAACCATATTCTACACTGACACTGCTTTTAGATACATGTATCAGCTTTCGTTCAGTTTCAGAGGGAAGTTTAGTATAAGGGCCCATGACGAATCAACTATTCATAAAAATTTCAGTCAGACTCATTATAACTATCAATTGCTAGAATCAATATATCAGCAATCTCACGAGGAATCCAGTTCTTAGAATCTACCACGATATCATATATTGATAGATCATTGATATCGATTCCATAAAAATCCCTGTACCTTAGAGATTCGGAAGCTTCCCTTATTTTAGTCTCATTAAATACCTGATCAAAATCCATGGACTCTCTTTTTGCAATTCTTTCAACACGAACTTCCATTGGAGCTTTTATCCATATGCGAAACGCCATTTCAGCCATATGTCCGGCAAGCCTGCCCTCAAGTATTATATTATTCTCACTTGTAGCAATTTCCTTCTGCCTCTCATCTATCATAGAGTCTATAGAAGGATCATTTTCTGCCAGTGATCCAAACTCTTCAAGGGACATGTTCTTTTCTCTGGCAAGAGCTCTGAATACCTCTCCAGCAGAAACAAGTCTAATGTTATAATATTCTGAGAGTATTCGGGATACTGTGGTTGTTCCGCTGCCGGGAAGACCGCTGACTGTCAAAAGCATTTACAGGCCACCGATATCTAGTGATTTTCTAATAAGCTGACTTACACCCAGAGATGTGATGAAATACCAGAATATCCAGTACTGTATAGGCCCAAGTATACCATCTACAAGATTCCGCTCACCTATAAACGGAAATATCATTGTGATATCCCCATGCGTACTTATATAAAAATAAGCCCAGAGGAACAGAGGCAGTGAAATTACACTGATATAGATCATTGGTCTTATCTGCTGCTTGGACATCTCCAGTTGTTCAGACATCATCTCAGAACGCTGTTTTTCCATCTTTTTCAGCATATGAGTATTCTGGGATAGCTGTGCTTCCCTGAACTCTTTCTGGAATGCTTTCATCTTTTCCTGAGTTAGCCGCATCTTACGCCAGTCAATAGTGTATTTCTGAATAAGGGAAGCATAAAGAGCAGTCACTGCAGCAAGTATAAGAAGTGCAATATGAAAATGTTCCTCCCCTCCTACAACAAACATCACAGGATCCATCAGAACTTCAAATGCGTTACCAATTGATTGCCTGAAATCTTCACCAAACAGCAAAATACCAAATAGAAGTGACACTCCAAAAGCAATTAACAATTTATCCAGTACATTTTTAAAATCGGAATTTTTCAAGGCAATCCTCACCATGACAAATTTTTGTATTTAATTAGTACTCAAAATCATTACTTACTTAATAAAGTATTGATTCTATTAAGTACTTCGTCTACATTTCCTGTACCATCTATTGTCATAAGTACATCTTTGTCTTCATAATATTCAATAAGCGGATAAGTCTGTTTCTTGTAGACAGACAATCTCTGCAATATTACATCCTTTTTATCATCATCCCGCTGATAAAGTTGTCCACCACACAGATCACAGATATTTTCCTTCTCAGGAGGATTGAATTCAACATGATAACTTGCACCACAGTCATTGCACAAACGTCTTCCAGAAAGACGTCTTACCAGTTCCTCATCCGGGACATCAAGATTAATTACTGCATCTACTGGTTTATCAAGTTCGTCCAGGATGTCGTCGAGTGCATCTGCCTGAGGAACTGTTCTTGGATACCCATCAAGCAGGAAACCTGAAGATGTATCATCTTCAGATAACCTGTTCTTTATCAGGTTGATAAGAACATCATCCGGTACAAGTTCTCCTTTATCCATATATTTTTTAGCTTCAAGTCCCAACTCGGTCTCAGATTTTACATTTTCTCTCAATATATCACCTGTGGATATATGAGGAATGTCATACTTTATAGAAAGTTTTTTAGCCTGGGTGCCTTTACCGGCACCAGGCGGTCCAAATAGTATCAGATTCATTCAGAGAAACCTCCTTAATTATTTTTCTCCACCAAAGAATGATCTAAGCATTGGATGCATTTCCATCATCTGTTCTGAGGCAATATCTTCATACAGCCGATATAGAATACTTACAGCAAGCAGAAGACCCATACCTCCAGCCTCACCAATTGTACCAAGAAGGCTTGCAATCAGAGTTAAAAGTCCAACGAATGCACCACCAATCACAGTAACTTTTGGAATATATCTGCCCATTACCTTCTCAATACTTCCTATATTTCTCCTGAATCCAGGAATCTGCATTCCGGAATTGAATATCTTCTGAGATGTTTGTTTTGCACCCATACCGGTAGTTTCAACCCAGAAAATTGCAAATATGGCACCACCAACGATTAGAATGGTTGCATCAATTAAAACATGCAGACCAATCTGCCAGGTTGCAGGAGCCGCAACACCCATTCCAGCAAAGGATTCTGCCACAAGAGATGGCACCCAGTCATAAGGACTGTGAATAGGAGATAGATAATACATCAGACCACTTACAGGTGTCGATCCAACGAATTCACCAAGGAAAGTAATGCCTCGGCTGTCCAGTAGCATACCAATTATTTGAATGTTTGCCTGTAGAGCCCTGACAAAGATCATTGGAAGAACTGAAGCATATATAAGCTTTACAGGGAACCTTCCACGAGCACCCCTTGCCGCACTGTGGGCCAGCGGGATCTCAATACGGCTACTTTCTGCATAAACAACCAGAAGGAAAATACCAACTGTGGTAATAAGTGCTAGTATTCCACCGGTGATCATTATAAACATTATCCCATCCAGTGAAAATTCCAGTAGATGAGTATTTTGAAGAATATGTATCCATTTTGGAATAACACCTATTGGGAGGCCAACCTGATCAGGTCTCCAGTTGATCAGACCGGTAATAATCTGCTGGGAAACCTCAGCAACAATAAATAGTCCTACACCAGAGCCAATTCCCCATTTTGAAACTATCTCATCCATAAATAGTATCAGCACACCACCGATACAAACCTGAATGAATATCATCCATGTGATGACTCCAAGACTTACACCCAGTGCCTGAGCTAACCCTGGATCCGGAAGCAAAAAGCCACCCCATATCTGCGGAAGCGTTTCCAGAACAATCATTACAAAAACCAGAAATTTCTGTGCACCCTGGAAGAATGCCTGATCAGCAGGATCTGAAAGATCCAGTTTAATTACATCGGCACCGACCAGCAACTGCAGCACAATTGATGCTGTGACGATTGGCCCAATACCAAGAAGAAGTAGTGATCCGTGTGCACCTGCAAAGAATGCACGATATGCCTCAAAAAGATCTATGGACTCCGGGGATAATCCAAACAAAGGAACATTCCTAAGTGCAAAATACAACAGCAGAATTGCAAGTGTCCACCACAGTTTGCTTTTGAAATGGACATGACCTTCAGGTCCTGTTACAGCCGGTAATTTGCTAAAAATTGGTCCCAAACTCTCCCTAAAACTCATAAATTATTCCCTCTTAAAAATTTTTAAATCTCAGATCGCCGCAACGCAGAAAACGTCAGGGAGAAGTAATGTCCTTTATGGCATTACTCCTTCAGTTCAATACATTTTCCACCACTGCTTTCTATTTTATCACGTGCGGTGCTGGAGAACTTTTCTGCAGTTACAATCAGGTTTTTAGTAACCTTTCCGTTACCAAGCACCTTCTCAATACCTATGTCTGCAAGATTGATGTGATAGGCACCATCTTTCAACTGGGCCAAGCCATCTTCGATCAACTGGTCAGAAAGTTCATCGATCTCTCCTACATTTACTATAGATACATAATTGACCATCTTCTGCGGGCGCTTGAATCCTTCCTTTCCGAAGGTGTATCCACGTTGCATAGCTCTTACATTATGGTGCTTGCATCCACCTGCCTTACCCCGGCCACCTCTGTTTCCAGCTCCACGCCGGTTCTTGCTGGTACCACCACCACAGGTTCTGGAGCCTCTGAATTTTTTAGTTTTAAATTTACTCATGATTCAGCCACCTTACCTCATTTTATTTAACAGCCCATTTATTTCTTCACCGTGGTTCCCCAGAACTCCACCCATCTGCGCACTTCTCTTAATGCCTGCATGCCCCTTACGAGGGGGATGAAGCCTGAAAACGGGTTTAAGCTTTGGAACATCTTTTAATGTAGCTCTGTTCTCATAGACTGCCTGAGCAAAGTCCTCAATTGACTCAAAATCTGTGTTAGTGGAAATGTATTCGTCGGTGAGTCGAGAACCTCCTTCCAGTCTTCCTCGGTTTTTGAGCATCTGGGTAAGTGTTTTTGCATCTATTACCCCGTATGCAACATAATCCTTTACTTTCTGGATCATACCTCTGTTGTGAGCATTATCTTCCAGAACAACACAATGATTAATCCTGTGTAATCTAAGCATTTTCAGGGTATCCTCAATTGATCCCCTTACATTTACCTGACCACGAACTCTAACTACAGCATACATTTTCAATAGGCCTCCAATTCAGTATTATTCAGAGGGGATCTTACTGTATTAGTTTTCTTTAATGCTACATATGTTGCCTTAGCAAAGTTGAGAGTGGTACGGGTAGTTCCTTCGGTCCGGGTCCAGACATCTTTTATCCCTGCCTTTTCAAGAACCTTCTTAGCAGTGCTTCCGGCTGCAAGTCCCAGTCCTCTTGGAGCAGGCTTGAGCTCAACTATTACACTTCCAGCTTTTCCACGAACTTCAGATGGAACTGTATGATTAAGGCCACATCCGCATTCCCATGATCCACAGCCACGTTTGATCCGGATTATGTTGAGCTTTGCGTTATCAATGGCTTTTCTTATTGCAGGTCCAACCTGCGCATCCTTGGCCTGCCCAAGTCCGACAAACCCGTCACCATTTCCAACTATAACAGTAGCCCTGAACTTTACTCTACGGCCAGAGTCAGTCATCCTCTGAACCATATTGATATCAAGAACCTCGTCCTCAAGGTCCGGCAATAGAGTATCAATTATTTTTGATTCCCGGATTGGGAGCCCAGAATCAATAGCTTCATCAATAGAAGTTATCTGTCCTTCCTGAACAAGTCTTCCAAGCATTGTCTTGGGAACCCATTCCTCTGTATATTCATAAGCCATATTAAATCACCTAATTAAAATCAGAAAGTATCTTCTCTCTGGCTGCTTCAAACTGTTCAGACAGATTGGACCCTTCTATATATTCATCCACATGTTCGCCTTTTATTCTATCATCTGAAGGGAATATTTCAGGGTTATGAGGAATGTCCAATCCAGCATCTACAGTTCCTTTAAGTGCTGCATAAACACGGGAACCTTTAGATGAAGCCTGCAAACCGATATCCAGTATTCCACTGTCATATCCTTCCTTCAAAGCTTTGTAGCCAAAAAGTAATCCTGTCAGATATGCAGCAGTTGTATTTCCAGTTGATCCTTCATAACCATACTTATTCAATTCTGTTGATACTGCAGATGATAAAGTTACATCTCCCTCTAAACGGGAATTCACCAGCTGAATCTGGATATGTTTAGAACTTTTGCGAACTACAACACGATTCTGTTTGGATAAGATAAGTTTTAGCCGTTGATGATAGTTAGTTCGTCCTTCCCGTCGCCTTCTAAATGCAACTTTATATCTTGGACCTGTTGCCATTTGTAAATCCTCCGCATCTTCATTGTAAAAAATTAAATATTAAATTATTCCTGCTTTTTGATAAGGTTCTGTGACTCAAGATGAGATTCGAGATGAGCTACATTACGATATTCTCCACCTTTTGCTTTTCTATAGATTTTACAGTAAGCAGATTTCTCAAGAGCTCCTTCAGCACGAAGTTCTTTAAGCCTTTTTCTCAGTGAACGGATCTTCTTCATCCACTGTTCTTTAGTAGGATTTCGTGCACCTTTTTTACCTTTTCTTGATCCGTGCCCTTTTTGGTGTCCATACTTGCGTTTTGCATCTCTGAGTCTTGCACGACCTCGGCTGACACCCTTTACTTTCTGTGCCTTAATACTTCCATTCTGTATGAGGGTTCTGATATCTTCCCTGGTAATTGCAACTGCAATTTCTTCTGAAGCTGTAGGATCCATCCAGACCCTGTGAACACCGCATTTAAGTATTTCAGATGCCATTCTTTTCTGATTGGATAGGTCTGTCATTCTTCAGCACCTCCTCGAAGGTTAAGGATTTTAATTCCTATATCCATAGCCTTTGACTCTATTAAAGACCTTTTTCTGCCTCCTACAGTTCTTCCAATCCTGATTGCCTGAGTTAATGGATCTACGTTATCAATATCAGATAAAGTGTTAACCATAACTTCCTGATATCCGGAAGGATGAAGGCCTTTTACCTTTGAAGGACTACCATATCCTACCTGTGCAAGAGAACCTTTTGCCTTTATGTGCCTTCGAAGCTTGCTCTGCAAACCTCTTGGTTTTCTCCAGTTGGAATCAAGACGCTTGTGTTTATGTGAATCTGCCCTTTTAAACTGGGGCTTTTTATCCTTCTGAACTTTTCGCACTTTAAATAGACGTTTTGATTCTTCATCCATCGCAAGTTCACCATTATTGGTATTTTCCATTTAGACCACCTACACTCTCTTCTCCGTTAGGTATATTCCATCCTGGAATACACGTGGATCAAATTTTTTAATCCGGGTCAGCTGTTCAATATTTGCTGCAGTCTGACCAACATCTTCCTTATTGATTCCTTCAATTATGATTTCATCTCCACTTGTTTTGACCGTCGTATCACCAACGATCCTGGCAGAGCGGGGTTTTTTCTCACCAAGGAAGTTATTGACCACAAGCTTATTTCCTTCTACTTTGAGTTGCATAGGAAAGTGAGAATATACAACCTTCATTTTATACTCAAAGCCTTCGGTTACCCCTTTGATCATATTACGCATATGGGATGCGATAGTACCAACCATTGCCTTCTGTGTTTTCTTGTTAGATACAGCGTCGACAATAATTTCTGAATCAGCTATTTCTATACTTATGCCTGGATACCAGAAATGCCTTTCATTACTTCCTTTTTCTCCAGATGCTTTTAGTATATTTCCTTCAAATGTAACTGTGACATCATCAGGGATTGGTACAACTTTAGTAATTTCTTTTGCCATATCTTCATCTCCTCAATCATCAGTACACATATGCGAGTAGCTGGCCGCCGATATTACTCTCACGCGCCTCGATCTGAGACAATACACCCTCAGAAGTTGTGAGAATAAGTGCTCCAAAATTTCTAGCTGGCAAATATTGTTTTTCCCATTTTTCAAATTCTTCGGATTGTACTGAATATCGCGGTTTAATTGCTCCGCATTTATTAATTCTTCCAATCAGCTTTACCTCATAAATTCCTGCTTTTCCGTCTTCAATGAACTCAAACTCGCCAATATATCCGTTATCCTTCATGACTTTGAGTACATTTCCAATTAGCTTAGAAGCCGGTTTAATTGTGCAGGACTGTTTTCCAATATCTTCTGCATTTTTTATAGTTGACAGTGCATTAGCCAGAGGATCCAATAAAACCATAATAATTCACCTCATGTATATTTTTCAAATCCCATTTCATGGGCCATCTCACGGAAACAATGTCGACACATACATATCCCATATTTTCTCACAAGACCCTGCTTTCTACCACAGCGCCTGCATTCAAGTAAAGCTACCGTGTCTTCTTTTTTGACCTGAGCCATCATTCTACCTCCACGCCATATTTATCTTTAAAGAACGATATTGAATCCTCTTTGGTTATCCTATGTGATATGGGTACCTTACGTTTTGCAATCACCCTCTTACCTATCCTGTATCCAGGGCGTTTGAGGACTACAATGACATCCATTCCGAATATGCCAATGTTTGGATCATATCTCATTCCAGGAAAATCGGTATGCTCCTCAATTCCAAAAGCCACGTTCCCATTATTATCAAACTGTGCTGAATCAAGTTTGTGTTCTATAATTTCAAGAGATGTGCTGAGGAAATTTTCTGCTCGCTCTCCCCTAAGTGTAACCTTACAGCCAATAGGTTCTTTTTTCTTAATTCCAAATCCTGGAAGAGTCCTTTTAGCATGTGTTTCAACTATTTTTTGCCCAGTGATCTTTTCAAGAATCCCTTCACCATTTACAAGATGCTGGCCACTTTCACCAACACCCATATGGACAACTACCTTATCAACTTTAGGGATTAGCATAGGATTACTCATAAGTTTCACCACCCAGGTCTATTTCAGGTTCTTTCTCCCCAACAATCACAACATAATCTTCGATTGTTTCAAAGTCATACTCACCTGATACAGCTACGGTGTTATTCTTAGAGCTGCGAACCTTATTTATAGATCTGATAGTTCCAAGTTCACCTGAATGAGTACCGCCTACAATCATCGCAAGGTTTCCTTCTTTATACTCAATATGCTTTACTATCTCCTTATCAGGTAAAGAGATTATAACTGAGTCGTTAGGTTTGTACTCACTGGTAGCTATAATATTGGTACCATCACTTAAATTAAGCTGAACCTTTCCTCCTTTGACAGTGGTCTTTCCATTGATCTTGCACAGCTTTGTGGTAGTTATGTCCTGTAGCTGATTCAAGACCAATCTTCCCTTCCTATCAAGGAGTACTATATATGAAAGATTATTCAGTGGAATTGTTATAATGTCAAATAATCCGATTGGAAAACGTACATCTTTTCTCACAGTTCCGTCAACCAGTATTTTTCCATCTGACAAAACCTTCTTAGCTTCACTACTATTGTCCACAAGTTCCAGCATATCCCTTAGAACAATCCCGATTGGAACGCTCTGTGCTTTATGGTGAGGGCCTGGTCTTGTTGATAATGCCCATTTATTGGCTTTTTTTGGTATTTGCCAACTTTTAGGTACTGATATTCTTTTTTGATGTTTGCCCACAAAAATCACCTTATTTCTTACTTAATCTGGATTTTCTTTTCTCATCCTTCAATTCCAGTTTTGTAATAATAACATTTGAAGGATGGATCGGCCTTGCTACTTCAGTACCATCTGCTTTGATGGATATTGCTCCTTCGACCGATAATGTTCCTCTCTTTAATGAGACCTCTTCAACTTCGCCTGTAATGCCCGCATAATCTCCACATGCGATTTTAACAGTATCTCCAACTGCAACACGGGCACTTTTTCGACCGTATTTTTCCCGCAGGTCTTTTGAAAGTGGGGCTCTTAGATATTTCTGCCTTATATGAAGAGGTGCATTGTATCTTCCTTTTCTTTGCTTTCTTGGTTGTTTTGACACCATAAATAACACCTCACACAATTATAGAAGCTGTAGTACCTATCTTAGGATACCTTTCAGCCACTTCTCTTGCAATAGGACCTTTTACATCTGTGCCTTTTGGTATACCGGTTTCATCAGTAATCACCACAGCATTGTCCTCGAATGATACACGAAGACCATCAGGTCTTCTGAACTCTTTCTTCTGCCGGACAACAACTGCATGCAGTATCTGTCTTCGCATCTCTGGTGTTCCTTTCTTTACAGAAACGACGCACATATCTCCAATTCCTGCTCTTGGATGCCGGTTCTTAACGCCTCTATACTTTTTCACAGAGATGATCTCTACAGTTCGTGCACCAGTATTATCCACACAGTCTATATTAGCACCTGCATTCAATGCACGTGGAATTTTTGATCTCATTCCTTTCATCTCTGTTCCTCCGCTTTGATCACTACAAAAGACTTGGTTTTGCTTAGTGGTCTGCATTCTGCAATAGTTACAACATCCCCTACCTTTGCATTGATACATGGAGGGTTGTGTGCATGAATTTTTGACTGTCTCTTTTCATATCTCTGGTATTTGTCTACCAGTGTTTCATGACTTCTCTGGATAACCACTGTCTTTGTCATTTTGTTACTGACGACGTTCCCGGATAGAACTTGACCTCTGACCTTCAATGATCCATGAAAAGGACAATCAACATCATTACATTCTTCCTGAGGAATAGGGACATCCAGTCCAATATTTCGTACCATGACTAATTACCTCATGCGTATTTTCATTATATTCTTAATTCTGTTTTCGGGTTGTGAGAGTAATAGATTACCATTAACCTGTACATATTTTTCAGCAGAATTGTTCTTTATTTGAAACACGAAAGTTGAATTTTTTTTTGGAACCATTTTTTCACCGTTCTCAGTATCTATAATCAACGTGTTCTGTGTTTCATCAACAACTCTGCCTTCCATACCTACGTAGCTTTTGTTACTCGAATCTGTTATATTTACATTAAGACCTATTAGTTCATGAAATATCAGATTTGAGCATGAAATCTCCAATTCAACTCTCCTTTAACTCATGCTGGATTGTTTTTATCCTTGCTATGGTCCTTTTCAATTCACCAATTCGTCCAGGATTTTCAGGAGCTCCACCTGCTGATGCAAGTGCATATTCACGGATTAGATCGGATTCCATTTTTTCAAGTTCATCCATTCTCTCCTCTGGAGTCATATTCCGTATTTCCTTCCTTCTAAGGATTGCCATAAATCAGCCCTCCCTGTGAATACGAGCCATTGGATGCCAGTAGTTATGTCCTTCATGTTTATGTTGCCAGGTTCCATCTACAAGGCGGCGTTCTTCCCCTGGAAGTTCAGATTCATCAGGCTCTCCTAGAGATTCGTCTTTAGAAGACGATTCTTCATCCTCTGCTTCCTGGACAGGAGCTTCAGCTGATGTTTCTGGCTCTATTTCAGTCTCCTGAGTACTGGCCTCCACCTTTTCTTCCTCTGCTACTGATTCCCCTGTAGCTTCAGTATCTACAAGTTCCTCAATACCAGTTGCAGATTTTTTAGCTTCTTCGGATTCAGCCTTCACTTCTTCTTTCACAGGAACTTCTATTAGGTTAAAATTGTCAGGAAGAATAGCACCTGGGGGAATTATACGAACCACACAGCCAATAGTACCAAGTTTCTTTACTGCTGTAGCAAATCCATAATCTACGATATCATCCACGGGTTTACCAGCATGTTTGATATATCCATTAACCATTTTTTCCACACGTGATCTTGATCCGGTCAGCTTCCCTGAAAGAACGATCTCACAACCAAGAGCACCTGCACCCATGATAGCACGCATTGCATTGTGTCCTGCTTTACGGAAATACCATCCTCTTTCAATGGATGAAGCAAGTCTTGAAGCCATTATCTGAGCATTCAGAGCAGGATTCTTGACCTCCTGAGCATCAATTTGAGGATTGTCCAGATTATACATCCGATCAACCTCACGTGTCAGCTTGCGGATTACCTTACCTGCCTTTCCAATCACCATACCAGGTTTTTCAGCATATATCGTGATCTGAGTACCCATGGGAGTCCTGTTAAGATCCATTCCGCCATAGCCTGCTCTGCTTAACTGTTTTGCAAAATATTCGTTCATTGAGGCTTTTACATAGCCGTCCTGTACGAACTTTTTCTCAATTGCCATTAGCGCACCTCTTTTAAAATCATCTCTACATACACAGTTTCTGTATTCTTAGGAGTAGCTCTCCCACGAGCTCTTGGACGCATACCATGTATCACACGTCCTCTCTTAGCAGATATATGTGAAATGTACATATTCTCAGCTTCAAGACCTTTATATTCTGCATTGCTTTCAGCATTTTTTAAAATTTTCAAAAACTCCTGTGCAACTTTAACAGGATATCTGCCTGCTGCCATTGAGCCTTTTTTATGACCAAGGCTGTCACAGTGTCTTCTGAAAGGTACTGCCTGTTTGAGAGCAGTGACATCTTCAAGATACTTTCTTGCAGCTTTTGTACGCATTCCCTTTATAGCCCTGCCAAGTTCCCTTGATTTTTTAGGAGATATATGCAGTTCTGAACCCATTGCTCTGGCAGTTGAATCCTTATCAGATTCCACGGAATAATTAATTCTTGCCATCTGTTATCACCTTATTTTAGTGGAACAAATTTACTTGAACGGGTTGCTCCAACACCTGCACTGCCATGCTTAACTCTGCTTCGGGTCAGTGAGAATTCTCCAAAGCGATGGCCAACCATCTCAGGAAGAACTTCTACCTTTACAAATTCTTTACCATTATATACTTCGATATTCTTACCAACCATTTCTGGCAGGAATATCATGTTTCTGTGATGTGTCCTTACTGTTTCTTCTCCATCCTTGATCTTCTGAAGTACTTTTTTCTGTTCTTCTGAAAATCCTCTTTTAATACTTCGCCTTTCTCTTGCAGGAAGAAGCTCAGTAAATTCTTCAAGGCTTAATTTCTGTAACTCAGCGGTGGTTTTTCCGCGATATGTAAATTCGCCTTTTCTTTTTGGTAATCTTGATGTTGCTTTTTTTGCCATGATATACACCTCAGTTTAACGTTTTCCGGTCCTCCTTGCAGCAATCTGACCTACTTTACGACCAGCAGGAGTATTTCTGCCTACTGTTGTAGGTTTACCCGGATGCTTACGATTTCCACCACCGAATGGATGGTCTACGGCATTCATAGCAACTCCTGATACACGCGGATATTTTGTTGCTCTGGTCTTCATCTTGTGATATTTGTTACCAGCTTTCAGGAAAGGTTTGTCAGCCCTTCCACCACCAGCAACAATACCAATTGTTGCTCTACATTTTGGATTCAGCCATTTCATCTCACCGGAGGGCATCTGAACAACAACCTTTCCCCTCTCATGGGCAATCAATGTTGCAGAAACACCTGATGAACGAGCAAATCTGCCACCATCGTTTGGCTTTGATTCTATATTGCATATTGGAACACCTTCAGGAATCTCTGCCAGATATAGAATATTTCCTGGTTTGATTTCTGCACTGATCCCGCATGATATCTGCTGTCCAACAGAAGTACCTTCTGGAGCCAGTATAAAGCGCTCCTCTCCATTATCAAATTTTACCCTTACAATAGGAGCAGACCGTGATGAATCATGTTTTACGGCCGTAACTGTTCCATAGATTGTTTCATTTTCATCTACTTTAGGATGTTTGAGAGTGCCTTTATACTTGTGAGATGGTGCTCTGTAAGTTGGAGTTCCACGTCCTCTGTTCTGTGATATAAGTCTTTTACCCATTAATCTCACCTCACATTAATCCCAGTCTTGTAGCAATCTCATGTGCCGCATCTGTTTCTTCAAATGTGACAACTGCTTTCTTGAGACCTTTCATAGTAGTCATAGTACTGACAGACCTTACATCAAAACCATATTTTTTTGATACATCATCTTTTATTTGATGCTTGTTTGCTCTGGTATCGACTATAAACTGGAGTTTATTATCATCAAGTTGTGCCATTGATTTTTCAGTTATGAACGGAAATTTTATTGCAGTCATTTAAATACCCCTTTCTAAATTGGATATTGCAGATTCAGTCCATATTGTTAATCTTCCGGCGTGTGTACCTGGTGCAAGATGTTCAATATTTAACGAATCAACTGGAACAGCATCAACGCCTGGAAGATTTCTTGCGGACTTTAGCAATGGAGCCTGAGAACCTGTTACTATCAGAATACTTTTCCTCTGACGATACTTTCTACCACGGCCCTTTCCTTTTCCAGCACGGATTTTCCTGCCTTCTTTAGCACGAAGGACATCACTATAGACACCAACATTGTTCAGGTAGTTAACCAGTTCTTTTGTTCTGGTAAGTTCTTCCAAAGAATCATCTGCAACAAAAAGACCTTCGTTCTCAAATCTGTGACCTCGCTTTTTCACAATATCATAGTTCATTGTTGCAGCAATTGCGGATCTAAAAGCAATTCGTTTCTCCTTTTTGTTTATTTTCTCAGTTACATCTTTTTCAGGTTTTGGAGGATGAGCACGCCTTCCACCTACAGCCTGAGGGACTCTTGCTGCACGACTACCATTTGAAATTCGAGGAATCTGAGCAACACCCCTTCCTGAACCCCAGGAATGTGCAGATGTTTCCATACCAGAATATAAACGAGGACCATAAGGCTGATATCTTGTAGACTGCAGGGATAGAACTGCCTTTTTAATTAAATCCGGCCTGTAAGGCTCATTAAAAATCTCTGGTAACTCAATATTATCTTTTTCATTTCCTGACAAGTCAATAACTTTTGTTTTTGTCATTCAAGTTCACCCCTGTCTGGATCTTCTATTAATATGAACTATCTGTGGATCGCCTACACCATTCATCTTTGGTCTGACAGGCTCTCTCAATCTCACAAGTCTTTTCGAAGGTCCGGGAATACTGCCCTTTACAAGTATATAGGAGTTGCTGACAAGGCCATAATTAATAAAGCCACCATCCGGATTCACTTCATCTGCATCGGATGACATTTTGAGAATACGTTTATTATATTCAGTTCTCTGATGATAGCCCATCTGCCCCATCTGAGGTACTCTCCAGCTTACATGTGCCGGTCTCCACGGTCCCAGAGTACCAACCTGGCGAAGACTTCCTGCACGTGAATGTTTGTGCTTTGCCATCTGAATACCCCATCTTTTAACAGGTCCCTGAGTTCCCTTACCAGTCGTAATGGATGCAACATCCACAAGGTTGCCACTGTCAAAAATATCAGAAATTTCCACTTCATTACCAAGAATTGAGCTTGCATATTCAAACTTTGCCCGGACATCATTTCCACTGATAGAGGTTTCCATCAGATCAGGTTTTTTCTTGGGTATGCCGGTTATGTTTTTAGGAAGTGTGTATGTGGCCACTCTTATATCTGTAGCATTTCCTTCCTCTATAAGTCCTGAAATTTTGTCCAGGGCATTCTGGGTGCTGTAATCTTTGGGTAAACATATATTCCTGCTTAGACTCTCATCCAGATCAGATGCCCATGCTTCATAAACTGGCTTTTTACCATAAACGTCTTCTGCATACGCACGTATTGCAGCAACACGTATGGCAGGGGTCTCAATTATAGTTGCAGGAACAGAGATTTCAGTCCCTTCGGTTAAGCTGTTTTTCACGTTATCGATCATAATTACATGAGTCATACCAACTTTATAACCCGCAAAGTCCTGAAGCTTTGGTTCACCAGCAGACTCAGGCCATGATCTGAATTTCGCTATGTGGCTTTTCGCTCTTTTGCGTGGACTGAATGCGAGTGATCCTCGCCGTGGTCTATGTCCTTTTGCCATTATTTATCCTCCTGATTATACACTTGCTTATATTTTTTTGAATTGATTTGTTCTTATATTTTCGGATTTAGCTGGACAAGTAGGGAAGCAAGTTAAAAACCACAAACATGGCAGGATCCTCATCAAGACAGTACTATTTGAGCTGATGATTTCAGATCAAGAAGATATAATATGACTGCTCTCCAGTCTACCCAAGCTTGACCAGGTACCTGAACCTTGTTTTTGGTTTACATTCCAAACATTTGAAAGTGGTCGTCTCTAAAAGATTTAAACAAGCAGAACGTTCCAGGATGCAACAATGCATACATAGACGGGCATTCTACGAATTGGCCCACGTCCTGTTGTTAAATCCAACACACATCACACTACTTTTATGTCCTGTTATGCCCTGTAAGGATACAGGGCTAGATATAACATCTATTTATGGAATGTAAATAAAACACCCCATATATAAATGCTGTGCATGAATCCGGATGTTCTGACATCCAGATTATGTGCACAGACAAAAATATCGGTTTATTTTACTATGCAGCTGGAGTTAAAGATACTCATTGATCTGTAATCTGGCTTTTACCAAGTCTGAATGCTTCCATATTAATATCCAGTGTTCTGGGAGGTACCATCTCTTTTATGCACCCAACCAGAACTTCAGATTCAAATGGAAGATAATTTGATAAAGCACCTACCATTACCACATTCATGGATTGCTGATGTCCGGCTTTACGGGCCAGGCCAGTAGCATCAAATGAATTTACAGTAAAGTTATCTTCAAGCTCCTTTAAAATGGCCGAGATGTCGGGATACTTCGATTTTCCGGAAAGGACACTTACCGGATATACAGGCTCAGTATTCATAATAACAGTACCACCCGGCGAAAGATATTCAATGTACCTGATAGCTTCTGATGGTTCAAGCGCAAGCATGATATCTGCTCCACCCGGAGGTATAAGTGATCCAAGATCACAGCCGATCCTTATGTGATTTATGACGGATCCACCCCTCTGCGCCATCCCATGGGTTTCCGCTGCCCTTACAGAATAGCCCGATAACACTGCAGCCTTACCTATGATATCAGATGCAAGAATTGTCCCCTGCCCTCCAACACCGGAAATTATCAAATCAAATTTCGAGGTCTTTTTTTCACTCATTCTGAAACCTCCACTATTGCTCCAAACTTACACATCTGGACACATGAACTGCAACCTGTACACATAGAATTGATCCTTGCACGTTTTGATTCTTCATCAAACTCAATTGCAGGACAACCGAATTTTATACAGGCTTTGCATCCTGTGCACAGTTCAACATTGATAGTATAAGGTGAACATCTAATACCCATTCTTCTGGCCAGTATCATGCATGGCTGCTTGGCAACAACAACTGAAGTACCCTGAAAATCCTTTGCACTCCTGAATGTTTCAATGGTTGTGTTGATATCTGAAGGGTCCACAGTTTCAACAAACTCTGCTCCCAGGCTTCTGCACAGATCTTCAAAGCATATCTCTATAGTCTGTTCACCTGTTGCCAGTTTACCCATACCCGGATTTGGCTGATGGCCTGTCATAGCAGTTGTCCTGTTGTCAAGAACTGTAACCGTGATGTTCGATTTATTGTAAGTGGCATTCAGCAGTCCGTTTATACCAGTATGCAAAAATGTTGAATCACCGATCGAACAACATATTGGCCTCTTCTCACCAGAATTATAAATTCCGGAAGCAACAGTAATACTTCCCCCCATACACAGTGTTGTATCTACCGTCCCACTTTGGACTCCCAGTGTATAGCATCCGATATCGCTGGGATAAATCGAATCCGGTCCAAAGGCTTTTTTCATTGCATAATATGTGGCTCTGTGAGAGCAGCCTGGACACATTACAGGAGGACGATCTGGAAGATTCATCACTTTATTCATACTGTGAATTTTAATTTCAGGAGAATCAATATCACAGACTGTGGATATTGCCCTTTCACATATATCCACACTGAGTTCCCCATCCCGGGGAATAAAATTCGGTCCTTTACCTTTAACTATTATATCTCGACTATAATTGCTGGCAATTATCTTCAGGCGATCTTCAACAATAGGTTCAAGTTCCTCAATAACCAGAACAGTATCCACATTGTCAAGCATCTCTCGGATCATTGATTCAGGAACCGGATATGTTCCAATCTTCATAAAAGATACATCTAACCCCAGTTTCATAATGGCTTCCTTGGCATAAACAGAAGCAATACCTGAAGCAACTATACCAATTTTTGATCCACTGGATATCTCAAGCTCATTCCATGGTGATTTTTCCAAATAGGAAGCCACTTTTTCCTGAATATCCAGAAGCTGAGGGTGACGGACACAGGCATGCTTTGGGATCATTACCCATCTATCAACCTGTTTTTCAAAATGGGGTTCTGGATTGGTATCAGGGAGGTCTGAAAGTATAATATCAGATTTTCCATGAGATATACGGGTGGTCGATCTGAAAATCACAGGAATTTTGAATTTCTCTGACATTGAAAATGCATAGGGAATCATGTCCTTTGCTTCCTGGGGAGTGGATGGGTCCAGGCATGGAACCATTGAAAACTCTGAGTACCTGCGTGTATCCTGTTCATTCTGTGATGAATGGCATCCAGGATCATCTGCAACCAGTATAACCATTCCTCCTTCAACTCCCATATAAGCCAGAGTCATCAAAGGATCAGCTGCAACATTAACCCCTACATGCTTCATCGTAACAACAGAACGCACACCTGTCATCGCTGCACCAACCGCAACTTCCATGGCAACCTTTTCATTAACAGACCATTCCACATAGAAATTTCTGTTTTCCATAGAAGCTAGTGTTCCTATTATTTCTGAAGAAGGTGTACCGGGGTACCCTGTAATCACTTTTCCTCCACCTTCCAAAATGCCTCTAGCAATGGCAGCATTCCCAAGCATATATTCTCGGTTTTTCATATTAATCTCCTATTGATAGCAGAAAGGATGTTTAAAACACAACATGAATCCTTATATATAGATTTATCATGTATTTACCTGATAATTCTTCACGAGTAATATGAGTCATCATTATTAAAATCTACTAATTATAAGATTTTACTATGTTCTTCTAGTGTAAGAAACATAATTATTTGATATGAAAAAGCAAAAAATTACGATCAAAATATCCGGGTTTGGGTATTTCATGTGCCTCAGAACTCATAGGGCTCATCATATTGTCAGTAACAGTAATCATCACAGGCACATGAAATCAACACATCATATTTACCGGGTCACTGACTCTATTTCAGCAACAATACTTTCTGCCACTTTTTTAGGATATTGGGATTTATATATACTCCTGCCTACAATTATCCAGTCTGCCCCCGATGATATGGCGTCTGAAGCTTTGCCGCCCTGAGCACCTACACCAGGAGACATGATCTTAAGTTCATTCCCTATAATATTCCTTATTCTCTTTAAGGAGTCAGGTCTTGTGGCAGGCGCAACTACACCGGCTGCACCGCATTCAACTGCCATCTCTGCTATAGATTCAGCTACAGGAAGGAAAAAATCAGTAGCTCCAGGATGGCTCATCTCAGCCACAACGTATACTTCCTTTCCAAATTCCTCAGCAGTTTCAATGCATGAAGAAAGACTGTCCCTTCCAGGAAATCCATGTGAGATTACAGAATCCGCACCTGCTTTGAATACATGTTCACATATTAATTTGTTCGTATTTGGAATATCAGCAACTTTAAAATCTGCAATAACAGGTGCATATCGTGCCAGTTCTCCAATGATACCAATACCAGCTCCAAGCACCAGTGGGTACCCTACCTTTATAGCATCAACTGAATCACAGGTTTCTTCTGCTATCATGATTGCTTTTTGTTTTTCAACTACATCCATGGAAAGTATTAATCCTTTATTTTTGATCATATTTCATCAATCCTTCAAGCGGCTACGTGCAGCTGCCACAATAATAGGAAGAGTAATTGTTGCATCTGAATACACGGTTACCGATCTGGCTTCCTCACCAACTTTCCCCCATGATATAGCCTCCTCTAGGGATGCTCCACTGAGACCACCTGTTTCTGGAGTGTCCATAGTCAACTGTATTGCATAATCAAATTCTTTTGGAGTAACAAGCATCGACTGGAAGATATAATTCTTAGGAACGCCACCCCCTACAAGAAGAGCACCTGCTTTTTCAGCCTCATAACAGATATCCAGAAATTCACTCATATCAGCGAACACATCAACATTCAAAGGGTTAATTTGTTTGTATAGCCATGCCTGCAGACCAATTACACAATCCTGTATCGCAGGACAATAAACAGGCACATCATGATCTGCTGCTGTTTTGAGTATTGAATTATCATCATCCAGGTTTTTCCCAATAAAGCTTAAGAACTGGCGTATTGAGATTTTTTCCTCTCCCAGTTCACTGAAAACTGACTGCAGTTTTTCTTCCAGGCCCGTAAAATGGTGTTCTGGTAAATATACATCATATATTCGATTAATTTCATCATTTTTCAGACAGGCATCATTTATAGCATCAGTCCCCTTGTAATGATGGAGGTCCAGAGATTCTATTATGTCATGAACCAGATTTGCACCGGTTGTTACAAGTACATCAATATTCCCATCCCTGATCAGATCAGAGATAATACATCGCATGCCTGCAGGGACCATTGCTCCGGCAAGTCCGAAGAATTTGGTAGTATCTTCAGCTAACATCTCACAATATATATCAACCGCCTGTCCCAGGCGACCTGCACCAAATGCACACCCTCTCATCTGGCCTACAAGTTCATCCACATTCATACCCGGACTGATTCTGGCATGTTGAATTGGATATCTCAGTTTATCATGATCTTCCTCAATATGCATTACATACCTCTAATAAGTTTTACATATTCAATTGGTACCTGATTCATCAACCTTTCTCTTCAGTTCTTCAACTATCTCAGGATTCTGGAGAGTAGTAATATCTCCAACATCTTCACCATCAGCAATGGATTTCAATATCCTACGCATTATTTTACCGCTTCTTGTCTTTGGAAGTTCATCTGTAAAGAAAATATGTGCAGGACGTGCAATTGGTCCGATTTCATCTGCAACATGATCCACAAGATCACTCATAAGATTGTCACTTTCTGAAATTCTTTCTGCCAGCGTGACATAAGCTACAATGACTTCACCTTTAACTTCATCCTTTTTACCAACCACTGCCGCTTCAGCCACTTCTGGATGGGAAACAAGAGTACTCTCGATTTCCATAGTTCCAAGCCGATGGCCTGCAACTTTGATAACATCATCAACACGTCCAAGTATCCAGAAATAACTGTCCTCATCCCGGCGTGCTCCATCCTCAGACATATAGGTATCGATATCCCATTTACTCCAGTATGTGTCTATAAATCTTTGTTCATTCTTATATACGGTCCTTATCATACTGGGCCACGGACGTGTCAGGGCAAGATATCCCCCATGACCTTGAGAAACCTCATTACCCTCATCATCAAGGACCTTTGCCTTTATACCGGGGAAAGGTCTGGTAGCACTTCCAGGTTTTAACGGCGTAATGCCTGGAAGAGGAGTGATCATTATCATCCCGGTTTCGGTCTGCCACCATGTATCTACAACAGGACACCTTTTATTGCCAATATTTTCATAATACCATAGCCATGCTCTCGGGTTTATCGGCTCCCCTACGGTTCCCAGTAATCGAAGAGTAGATAGATCATGCTTTGCAGGGATATCCTCGCCCCACCTCATAAATGCCCTGATAGCAGTAGGTGCAGTATAAAATATTGTCACCTTATGACGCTCGACAATATCCCAGAAGCGGTCACGTTCCGGATAATCGGGAGCACCTTCATAGATAAGAATTGTAGCCCCGTTTGACAACGGGCCGTATACTATGTAGGAATGACCTGTTATCCAGCCAACATCAGCAGTACACCAGTATATGTCATCTTCTTTGATATCAAAAACCCAGTTTGTAGTTATGTGCGTACCAACCATATATCCGCCAGTGGTATGAACCACTCCTTTAGGCTTGCCAGTTGTACCGCTTGTGTACATCAAGAATAGCATATCTTCTGAATCCATAATTTCTGGATCACAGCCTGTACTGGCAGAATCCATCACTTCATGCCACCAGACATCCCTCTGTTTACTCATGGGTACATCACTGCCGGTATGCCTGACAACAATGACTTTATCGACAGTATCCACCCTGCTCACTCCTTCATCGGCTCTTTTCTTGTGTGGGATCTCTTTTCCCCGCCTAAGATACCCATCACAGGTAATAAGGAACTTGCTACGGGAATTTTCAATTCTCTGGGCAAGTGCATCAGCAGAGAATCCTGCAAACACCACACTATGGGGAGCTCCAATTCTGGCACATGCAAGCATCGCAATGACAGCTTCAGGGATCATAGGAAGATATATTGTTACAATATCACCCTTTTTAACACCCATATCTTTTAGAGAATTGGCAAACCTTGAAGTTGCATCCAGAAGTTGCCTATAGGTATACTTACGTATGTCACCTTTTTCTCCTTCCCATATAATAGCAGTTTTATCACCTCTGGAATCTATATGGCGATCAAGGCAGTTGTAGGAAGCATTCAGTTTTCCTTCAATAAACCATCTGGCATGGGGTGGTTCCCATTCCAGCACAGATTTCCATTTACTGTACCAGTCAATGTTCTCAGCAATTCCTTCCCAGAACCTTTCATAATCTTTTTCCGCCATGTCGTAGATATCAGGATCATTCATATTGGCCTTCTTTACAAATTCTTCTGGAGGTTCTATTTTCTGCCATTCTTTTAAACTGGATTCAATCGCTTCTTCCATAAATTCACCCCATTTATATGATAAATCATTAACTGTATGAACCGAAATCTGTTATATTTGTATTATTCAAATAAAATAGGTTCAGTATTCCATGGCATTTACAGGATGTGCCTACAAAAAATACATGACCCATGTTACCATCAATGTTCCTTTCATTACCCATAGAATATATGTTTCGAACATACTTCAATGCATCTAAAAGGTTCTTTTTCACATCATTTCCACTGATTCCACCAAGTCCTGCTCCTATCTGATAGCTTTCAAAGACCCATCCTGGATGAAAGGATTTCAGCTCCATTACATAATCTATGGTATCTCTGGGTTTGTCTCTTTCAAAAAAAGGACAGTATCCCGAATAACCGGAACAGTGATCCGGACACATCTCATCGCCTTTGGTGTATGATAGTACAATTATTCCCTTTTCAGGATACTGAGACAGAATTATATGCTCAGGCAGGTTTGATACGAAATTGTTAAAGAAATTCTTTTTTGCCGGATCAGAATCCGATACTGTAAACTCACGGACAGGTATTGATGGTCCCGATGTTCTAACAATCTCCGCATCCTGCTGATATTTTAGGGGAAAAGTCATTATATCTGATATCAGCTGTGCTGCAATATGAACAGGTACTGCTGGAACAATACATTCCGGAATCCCATGTGAAAGAATATATTTAATTATCCCGGTATCGCATCTATAGAAATAATTTCTGTTAAGGGGAATACCATTCTTCTGTGATCTGTGTCCATTTTTCTCCAATATCTCGATCTTCTGCCTAAGGATAGATGAAAGCTTTTTTTGATCTTCAACTACTTCAGATATTCCTGATGCCTCTGCTTCTGAATCAATGTCTATGGTCAGGACCAGTGGAAAACGCTCAGAACTGGTATTCTGTATAAAGCGAGTACCGACTTTACCACCGCCGATCACCAGAGCATATCCATTAATTACAGGCAGTTCGTCCAGTAAAGCTAATTCTCTATCAATACAGGAAATCAGTAGCTCTTTTTCATCCATATTCCCATCTCTATCAATAACCAAATATTGCGATCATAATAATTATATATTATCATCATAAGTGGTTTATGCTATAAATTAAGATTAAAGGATGCAATATCCCGAATTAATAATCTGATCATCAGAATGATTCATACTATATGAACGCAAACAAAGCTCACAATAAAATCATGGATATTAAAATAAAACCAGTCATCAACAAACCGGCTCTTATTATCTCGAATACAATTGATGTTCTGGCAGTTGCGGATATACATCTTGGGATCGAATGGGATCTCTACAGAAGTGGATTTTCAATTCCAAGCCTGCTAGAAAAAAAACTTTCCCAGATGCAGGAGCTTATAAGAGAAACAGAACCTGACAGGGTGGTACTTGTTGGAGACGTAAAGCATAATGTCCCTTCAATATCCTGGCAGGAAAGGAGAGAAGTACCACTTTTTTTACATAATATTGCACAAAACCTCCCTGTTGATATAATCCCTGGCAACCATGACGGTGGAATAGAACTTCTATATGAAGGTAACAAAAATATTACTTTACACCCTTCAAGAGGTGCTTGCATAGATTCGGTTGGCTACTTTCACGGACATACCTGGCCATCCCCGGAAGTAATCAGTTGCTCTCATATAATCACAGCTCACAACCATCCCTCGGTACGCCTGACCGATTCTCTTGGTTACTCTACTTCAGAGCCTGTCTGGATCAGAACCAGAATTGATCCAACAACTTTACCAAAATATGAAAAAGTATTTATTCCCGAACTAACTCCACGCCCTGAAAATATAAACAGTGAAATAATCATCATGCCTGCATTCAATGAACTGTGCGGTGGTATCGCCTTCAATGAGATACAGACAGAGGAACTTCTTGGACCTGCGTTTTCAGCAGGAGTTGTTGAATTTGATACTGCTGAAGCATATATGTTAGATGGTACGAGACTTGGAATGATTCAGGATATACGCAAGTTCAGTAATGCTAAAAGAAAAAAGAAATTTAAACGCTCGATTTCATCAAAAAGATACTCCACAATAAATGAAAGATAAAAGTAATCCATTCGAACTTCTGGTCCCTGAAATACAGGAATCTTTGAATAAGCAGGGATTTAAGAGACCTACCAAACCGCAGGAAAAAGCAATTCCTGTGATCCTTGAAGGAAAACATACACTGCTGATAGCACCTACCGGATCTGGAAAGACCGAATCTGCAATCCTGCCCATATTTAATTCCATCCTATTGAACAGACGCTCAGAACAGAATACTGAAAAAGTTGAAAAGGGAATATCAGCACTTTATATAACTCCTTTAAGGGCCCTCAACCGGGACATGCTGTCCAGAATACAGTGGTGGAGCCAGCAGCTCAGCATAACAGTTGCTGTCCGTCATGGAGATACTTCACAATATGAACGTCAGAAACAATCACGGAATCCGCCTGACATGTTGATAACAACACCCGAAACTCTTCAGGCAATGTTTACCGGTTCAAGGCTCAGAAAAAACCTGGAAACGGTTAGCCATGTAGTAATTGATGAGATACATGAACTGGCCAGTTCCAAGAGAGGTAGTCAGCTTACTGTTGCCCTTGAAAGACTTGTTGAAATTGCAGGCGAGTTCAAAAGGATCGGGCTGTCAGCAACTGTTGGTAATCCAGAGGAAGTGGGGAGATTTATGGCAGGTTCTAACCGAAATGCAGTTGTTGTCGAAGTTGCAATGCTAAAGGAACTTGAATTCAATATTATAACTCCTGTAAGGACGGATACAGACACGAAGATATCCAGAAAAACAGGATACGATCCGGATTTTGTATCTCATCTTCAGGCCATCCATAATATAGTAGAGAACAGCAGTTCAACACTTATTTTTGTCAATACCCGTCAGAGTGCAGAGGCTTTGGCTTCAGGATTTAAAGCAATTGAAGCACCTATTGGTGTCCATCATGGTTCTCTTTCATTTGATGCCCGCCTGGAAGCTGAGGAAACATTCAAAAATGGAAAATTGAAGGGACTAATCTGCACATCCTCAATGGAACTTGGGATTGACATCGGAAGTATTGACCATGTGATTCAATACGGATCTCCGCGCCAGGTATCCAGACTGCTCCAGAGGGTAGGCCGTGCAGGCCATAAAATTCACGAGACCTCAAGGGGTACTATACTTGCACTGGATTTTGATGATATTATTGAGAGCATGGCAATTGCAAAATCCGCTACCTGTGGAAATGTCGAGAATATTTCCTATCATATTAATTCATTTGATGTAATTGCAAACCAGATTGCAGGCATGGTACTTGATTTTGGAGAAACTGATATTGATAGGATATATTCCATCATTAAAAGAGCATATCCATTCAGTGATCTCAAAAAAGAGGATCTAACCCAGATAATCAATCAGATTTCGGAATACAGGCTAATCTGGTATGAAAATGAACATCAGAAAATAGGTAGAAGAAAGAAAAGCCGTCTATATTACTATGATAACCTATCCATGATCCCGGATGAAAAAAGATATGAAGTATTTGATATTGTTAGCGGGAAAACGGTTGGATCACTTGACGAAGCTTTTATAGTCAACTTTGCGTCTCCTGGTGCAGTATTTATTACGAGGGGAGATTTATGGCGAATTATTGAGCTGGAAACTGAAAGGGAACGAATAAAGGTAGAGCCTGTGAAGGGTGGTGGTGAAATTCCAAGCTGGACAGGCGAAGAAATACCTGTCACCTTTGAAATAGCCCAGGAAGTCGGGAAGATCAGAGCAAAGATTGCACGTATGATACATCAGGATTACAGTGATGAAGAAATTATACATCGCCTTAAAGATGAATATCCTGCTGAGAAAAGCGCCATCAAAATCGTTGTTGAGCTAATAAGGGAACATGTAGTAAAGCAGCTAGATCTTCCAGATGATAAAACAATAACAATTGAACCTACCGGTTCTAATGAAATTACAATAAATACCTGTTTGGGACATAACACAAATCAAACACTTGCAAGAGTTTTGACCTCCCTTCTTTCTGCAAGGTCAGGAAGCACCATTGCACAGGAGATTGATCCCTATCGCATCAAGCTTACATTTCAAAAAAACATATCTGCAGATCAGATAAAAGGGCTTTTAATGGAAATAAAGCCTCAGCATCTGAGACCCCTGATAGAGATCACTCTTAAAAATACCAGCCTTATGAAATGGAAAATGGTTCATGTTGCCAGAAAATTTGGTGCTTTGAGCAAAGATGTGGAATATGAGCGCCTTAGTATGAAAAAGCTTATGGAAGTATATAAGGATACATCCATGTACAATGAAGTTGTAAGAGAAATATTTCATGATACACTGGATATTAAACATACACACCGAATACTTTCTGATATAAGTAAAGGATATATTAAAATTGTCATCTGTCCACAGTCACCCATATCAAAAGCGGGATTTTCCATGAGAAAGGAACTAATTGCTCCTGAAAAAGCAGATCATTCAATTCTGGCTGCACTAAAAGAGAGAATAATGAACGACAGGGTGATCCTGTTCTGTGTAAACTGCACTAAATGGGTCTCTCGCAGAAAAGTGAAAAATGTGGATGAAATACCAACCTGTCCAATCTGTGACTCCAGATCAATTGCAGCATTGAAACCCTGGGAAGAGGATGAGATATCACTTGTCAGAAAAAAACATAAAAATCTCTCAAAAGACGATTCAAAAAGAATCAGAAGAGTACACAGGAACGCAAATATTGTGCTTTCCCAGGGTAAAAAAGCTGTGATCGCACTTGCAAGCCGGGGAATTGGACCGGATACCGCATCCAGGGTCATTGAAAAAATGAGGGTAGATGAAGATGAATTTTACAGAGATATACTAATTGCTGAAAGGAACTATGCAAAAACCAAACAGTTCTGGGACTGAGATTGAAATCATATTACATACATTAAACATCTTATAGAAATCTATAAATAGCAGAATCAGTTAATTTTCAATCAATTGATATTGGGGAGTAAGATAATGGCAGATAAAGCAGATAAAGTTCCGGAAAATGTACCAGGTCCATATTATGTGGATGAAGAATGTATTGCATGCGGAATTTGTATAGAAACGGCACCTGAAAACTTTAAAATGAATGAAGATGGATCCAAGGCATACGTTTACCGTCAGCCGGAAACTGACGAAGAAATAGATACCTGTGAAGATGCCCTGGCTGAATGTCCGGTAGATGCAATAGGAAACGATGGGTGATATTCCAATTTCCCAATTGTATATGCCGTTGAATGTATGATCGGATTATTCTGGAAATTACTTCAGGTAAAATAATTTCATGAATGATATGTTGTGCATTGACTACGAATAGTAAGGTATTTAGTCGGCAATCTTAAGTTTGCATATCTGGACTTATGAAAAATCAAAATGAACGATCCATAGAAACAGCATGACCAAAAATCAATTCTAAATCAATTCTGTTTCTTTTTACCATGTACAGGACATTGATCAGAAGTTATAGAATTTTCCCCTATATACTGACCGGTTTCATAATAGTACCTGAAGTGATCCAGCCATACCGGAGATTTTTTATTTTTATTGATGAATTCAGCAAATTTTGTCAGTGTTTTTAAGGTTTCGGGGGTCAGAAGGTGTTCAATCTTGCATGCATCTTCATCTGCCATCTTTTCATCCACTCCCAGTATCTGCAGGAAATCCCTAATAACACCATATTTTTCCTTTGTGCTCCTGGCAATTTCCTTTCCACTGTCTGTTAGTGTAACTCCGCCATATTTTTCGTAATTTATATAGCCTGAGTCGTCCATGCGCTGAAACATTTCAGTTACACTTGAAGGGCTTACATCCAGGGCTTTTGATACATCTTTTACCCGTACATATCCTTTTTCATCCAAAAGTTCCTGAACAACTTTCAGATAATCTTCTTCTCTTTCTGTAACCATATATAATCAAATTTTGGTTATTCTAATTATTTTAGGATATTTGATTTTTTTATATATAAGTATTGTGAGTATGTTTTTAAAGAATATTTGTATGTTTCCATATTATGATTACATATTATAATTATAGTAATATCTAACTATTAAATCTCTAAATAAGAATTAATTTGGAATCAATAACAATTCTAAGATTAATAAGGAATTATTTTTAATCTATAATTAGTAATATAAATTAAAAACCTTAATTTTTACATAATAATGAATATAATCAATATTAATATGAGTTATTAGAATATAAAATGTGTTTTATTCGATATATTATAGTTATATATGAATAAAATATCATTAAGGAGATTTATATTGATTTATAATGATTTATAATAGATAAAAGATCAATCCTATATATTTAAATGTATATTTATGATATAAAATGTTAAATATGATATTTTTACCTTAATAAAATCATAATTCATAATAATATGCCTATTAAATACCTATTATTTCTTTTATCCGTTAAATATATATGTAAGAAATAGCATTCAGGATGAATCATGACTGAAGTGGCTATAAATCAAAATAAAGCATATATTAACGTAGTAATTGGGTGTTTAATTGCTGGAATGGTAGGTATATTTTTAAAAAGTATTAATAATATGAATATTGGATCTATACTATTTTATAGACTTTTATTTGGATTTATAGTTCTGTTATTATTTATAATAGCAACTAAAAAGTTAAATGAGATTAAATTAGGTCAAAAAAAGAAATATATAGCTTTAATTGGAATATTAAATGTAATAACCTTATTTTCTTATTTTTCAGCCATTCAGTATACCAATATATCTATAGGAGTCCTTCTACTGTATACTGCTCCGGTTTATGTCACTCTCCTCTCTCCAATATTTCTGAAAGAAGGGATCTCAATGCAGGGAATGCTGGGATTATTACTCTCAATTGGAGGAATTGTTATGATAGTAGATCCGAGCAATGGTGCACTTGGAGGGGAGTATCTAAACTATACACTTGGAATCCTATTCGGACTTCTTGCAGGACTCTCTTTTGGAACCACTATAATTACAGTTAATTACCTCAAAGACTCATATACAGGATTGTCCCAGTTATTCTGGTCTACAGGTATAAGTATAGTCATACTGTCGCCATTTGCAGTCAATACATGCAGTCAGACATTGTCAGATAATATCACAATCCTGATTTCATTTGGAGTTCTGACCACAGCCATAGGAGCTCTCTTTTATCTGAGCGGAATTGTTCGCATAAAAGCCCAAAAAGCTGGAGTGCTTGCTTTGCTTGAACCGGTCAGTGGCATATTGTTTGGCTTTGCAATTCTTGGAGATCCCATATTTGCAAGTACTATAAAGGGATGCAGTTTCATACTACTTGGAGCCATGATCGTAAGCATGAATAATTCTCAATTCACCCAAATTCAGAAAATTGCAAATACCATGATAGGAAGAAGCAGAAAATACCCAAAAAATACGGAAAATACTGGAGTGGAAAGCTTCTAAATTAAAAAGGCTAAAAATCATGTAAAATCAAGTGTTTTCGACACTTCATGTACCGTCAAATGTGCAGGCCAATTTTCTGTCAAGCATCCTGGTAAAAATCGGCCTCTCACCCATTACATAATATTGCTTTAAAGATGCAAACAACCAGCCTTTATTTCTGCAAAAAATTGTAAGCAATAATTACATTCAGGATACTAATCAAATTCATCAGAACAATTTATATATTTTATTTTTTAAACATTATCAAAGTTCTCAGCTTGCTGATATGTTACTAATTTCAGCAGGATTAGCATCTGGATTAAGTAAGTTGTTCAAAAATGGTGAGATATTTGTCAAATTTAAACCTTATTCAGGAATTAAAGAAAAAGGCATTGAAGGGAAAAAGACTGAACCGTGATGAGATCATATCCCTGCTCGAAATAGACCCGGAATCAGAAGAAGCTGAATTACTTGGAAGTGCTGCAAGGGAAGTTGCAGGAGCAATCACAAATGATAGAGCTGATATCTGGGCATCCGTTGGAGTAGACTACAGAAATTGTCCAATGAGTTGCAATTTCTGTGCTTTTGGAAAAGAATGGGGAATTGTAACTGAAGAAAACGAAAGAAATTTTGATCAGATAACTGAGATCATCCATAACTTTGTATCACAGGGAGCAAGATGGATCATCTTACGAACAACCCAATTTTATGAATTTGACAAATTAACCGAACTAACTAAACTGGTCCGATCACAAGTTCCAGGGGATTATGAAATTGTAGTAAATACCGGCGAATTTGATGAACTGAATGCAAAGCTTCTCGAAGAGTCAGGAGTACAGAGAGTATATCATACATTGAGGCTAAGAGAGGGTATTGATACAAAATTTAAGCCAGATGATAGAATTGCAACACTTGAGACAATAAAGGATTCACAACTTGAACTTGCATATCTGATAGAACCTATTGGTATTGAACATAAAAACGAAGAAATTGCAGATATTTTTTTGACTGGTTTAGAGCATGGTGCAACACTAACTGGCGCAATGGCTAGAGTACCATTACCTAAAACACCACTGAGTGAATTACCACAGATATCCAGTCGAAGGCATGCACAGATAGTGGCTGTTACAAGACTTGCTGCAAATAGACATGCTCCAAATGTCTGTGTACATCCTCCTAACCAAACAGCTCTTAACTGGGGTGCAAATGTATTAGTTGTTGAAACAGGTGCAATCCCCCGAGATGTTACTAAATGTGAAAGTGAATGGAATGGATTTGATATTAAGACTGCTAAACAAATGTTTAAAAATGCAAATTACGAGTTCAGGAGCTGAATGAAATATGAAAACTCTATTCTCCATAATATGTGTTCTATTACTATTAAGTTTCAGTGTTACATTATCAGGGTGTATCAATCCGGATAACGAATTCGATACAACTGTAGGAACATGGAGAACAGCTCAGACGATTCAGCCATATGTGTACCATGAACATATTGATGAGAATTATAGTGTGAATGTGCTTCCATTCACAAACCCAGGTGACCAAAAATCTGCTTTGTTGGCTGGAGGCCTGGATATGACCGGCACAACAATAGCACTTGCAATCACCAGTGCATCAAAAGGAGAACCAATAGTCATAGTAAGTAGCCTCTGCAATAAATGTTCAGCTATTGTTGTTAGAGAAGGCTCGGATATAGAAACACCAGCCGATCTTAAAGGTAAAACTATTGCATATGTTCCAGGAACAATGCATCATGTACTTCTGCTTGAAACACTCAAACAGGAAGGATTGGATCCAGATGTGGATGTTATATTAAAACGGATTGATTTTTTTGATATGGGTCAGGCATTATCAAGAGGTACAGTCGATGCTTTTTGTAGTGGAGAACCGTATCCATCTCTGGCAGTGGCAGAAGGATACGGTAGAATACTTACTTATCCATATTACGGAGATAATATAGGAACTATTAATGCAGGGATGATCACTACAAAAAACAAGATTGAGAATGATAGAGATAAAATACAATCTTTAGTAACAGCTCATGCAAAAACCACACAGCATTTAAACCAAAATAAGGAGGAATGGCTTACTCTGGCAGAAACTTTTGGTACATCCAGAGATGTTCTAGAAATAGCAGAACCTAACATGGAACTTGTATGGGATATTGATGATGATGATTACATAGAAAACACAAGAAACCTTGCAATTGAAATGTACGAGCTTGGAATGATAAACGAAGTGCCTGATATTGATTCAATGTTTGATTTGAGCTTCGTAGAAGAAGCAAGAAACAAGACAAATAATACAAATATCACCTAAAAATGTTAAATCTAAAAAAAATAAATGTATTAGGTTTTTTAATTCCAGTAATAGTTCTTACCTTCTGGTATATTGTAACAAGGGAAGGTATGGTACCACCATATTTGGTTCCTTCTCCTTCCAGTTTACTCTTAGTGTCCATCGATTTTGCAATAGGTAATCTGAACATAACACCTTATTCTGGAACTTTGTTCACTCATGCATATGCGAGTATAACAAGAGTATTATCTGGATTTGCAATAGCTACAGTTCTGGGACTGACTCTTGGGTTTTTAACTGGAAGAAGCATGTTAGCTAAAGATACATTTGATCCAACAGTACACCTTATTAGAATTATTCCAGGGATTGGATGGTTGCCAATTGCTATAGTTTGGTTCGGTGTTGGTGAAACAACAACTTTGTTCTTGATATCCTTAGCCGCTTTTTTCCCAATATATGTCAATGCAGCGCAAGGTGCTTCTTCAGTCTCTCCACTTCTGATCAGAGCAGGGAAAATGCTTGGAGCAAATAATATTTCATTATATACAACCGTTATCATACCAGCAGCTATGCCTTCAACGATTGCAGGATTAAGATTAGGACTGGGTGTATCATGGGGATTTTTAGTTCTAGGAGAACTTACAGGAGTCGCAAGCGGACTTGGTGCGTTGATGATGGATGCAAGAATGTTAGGGCATGTAGATATTATTCTGGTTTCAATGATTTGTATAGGAATCCTGGGACGTGTTAGTGATATATTGCTAATGTCTTTTTTTAAGAGGTCAGGATTGCTGGTTGAAGGAGATAAAAATGAAGGGAACTGATATAGTTGTCAAAGGACTTAGTAAAAGTTACAATTCAGTTAATGGAGAAGAGAGTCTAGAAGTTCTTGATGACATTCATCTTCATATAAAGCAAGGAGAATTCATCAGTATACTTGGCCCTAGTGGCTGTGGTAAATCTACACTATTGAACATCCTTGCGGGTTTTGAGTCTGGCGATAATGGTGTTGCCACATGCTGTAAAGAAAAGATTGAAGGAGTGTCAACCCAACGAGCAGTTGTATTCCAGTCGCCTGTACTATTCCCATGGTTGAGCGTAAGAAAAAATGTAATGTTTGGTTTAAAGCAAAAAAAAATGGATGATGGAGTGAGACAAAAAATTGTAGATAAGTATTTGAAAGCCGTTGGCATCAGTAAATTTGAAAATTATTATCCCGGTCAGCTATCCGGTGGTATGCAGCAGAGAGTCGCGCTTGCCCGTGTTCTCGTACTTGACCCCAATATACTGTTAATGGACGAACCTTTTGCAGCACTGGATGCACAATCAAGACTTAGTATGCAGGAATTACTTTTAAATCTTTGGCAAAAACATAAACCTACCGTTATATTTGTGACACATGATGTTGAAGAAGCACTGTTCCTATCCGACAAAATATTTATCATGAGCAAAAGGCCAGGTAGGATAAAAGAAGAAATTGAGGTGACATTTAGAAGACCACGCAATATCTCTATAATTGGAACACCAGAGTTTTCTGAATTAAAAAAGCATATATTATCAACTCTAATGGACATGTGTTAGTAAATTTTTATTATGTCACTATTACTAAATGAGCTGATAAAATCATCAACAATCTCACTAAAAACTATCCATCCCCCTGCAGAGGATTATGGTGCTTATCATATTGATGGAACAGTGCTGATAATGACTGCAGATTTTTTATCTGTTCTTTAGCCCCATCATCTGATCTATCTCTTCTGCAACATTTTCCAGTTCATCAAATATCCTTTCAGAATCTTTCCTTATCTCCTGGACTGCTGATTTGAGGCTTCCGCCACGGAGGTATATATGCCGTTTTTTCCTGTACACAAGTCCTGCCTGTATCAGATTCCTGATATGATGGTTAACTCTTGATATATTTATATTCAGATCATTGGCTATCATTTCAGATGAGATATTGTCTTCATAGGGAGTCCTGTTTAATAGATCCTGTATGATCCGGATAGAAACATTTTCTATGTCCCTTCCTGAAGATAACCCAAAACAGTCACAAACCCACTGAATATCTGAATCCAGATTTTTTTCATTTGATTTTTCTATATCTATCAAAGTTATCTGTCGGGTCATGATAGCCTATATAATTTAAAATATATATAAATATTATCCATTATATCGATAAGGTTTAAATTAAATTAAAATATCTTTAATTAAATTAAAACTTATATCAATTAATATATTATATCTATATTATATATGGATTATATGAATAAAATTGATTAATTTTATATAATAGTTTTATAATTATAGCTTATTAAAACTGGGAACTTCCAGTTGAAGTAACAAATTTTGGAGGATTGGATTTATGAAAATTAAACCTGTTGGAGAAAGAATATTAATTAAAGTCATAAAAGAAGAGGAAGTTACAAAAGGCGGAATATATATTCCTGAATCAGCCAGAAAAGAGAAAAAAGAGGGTATTGTTGTGGCTGTGGGGACATATGAAGATGGAAAAGGCCTGCCACTCGAAAAAGGAGATCATATAATATATGGAGGATTCCAGTCTGATGAGATAGATCTTGATGGCGAGCAGCATATGTTCCTCGAGTTCAAGGATGTACTGGCAGTGATTGAAGATTAAATATTTCTTGCTATAAGAATTTCGTCCAGATACTAAATAAGTTCATGAGGTGAATAAATGACAACAAAGCAGCTTATATTTGAAGAAAATGCAAGACGATCTCTGTTAAGTGGGATTGATAAAGTATCCAATACTGTAAAAATAACACTTGGACCACGCGGTCGATATGTGGTTCTCGATAAAAGCACAAGCCCTGTAGTTACAAACGATGGTGTAACCATTGCAAAAGAAATCGAACTTGTAGACAAATTTGAAAATATTGGCGCAAAACTTGTAAAAGAAGTTGCATCCAGAACCCAGGACAATACAGGAGATGGAACTACAACAGCAACCCTGCTTACACAGGCAATACTTACAGAAGGAATAAAAAACATTACCTCCGGAGCAAATCCTATCGAGATCAAGAGGGGAATCGACAAAACTACAGCTCATATAGTAGAACAGCTCAAGTCCAAAAGTAAAGATGTAAAGGACAAAAATAAGATCATCCAGGTAGCTACAATATCAGCAAATAATGATGAAGAGATCGGAAATCTAATAGCTGACGCAATGGAAAAAGTCGGATACAATGGTGTGATCACAGTAGAAGAGTCAAACAATATAGATACCGGACTTGAAATTGTTGAGGGAATGCAGTTTGACAGAGGATACCTATCTCCCTATATGGCCACAGATCATGAAAAAATGATCTGTGAGATGGAAAGTCCATATATACTTGTAACTGACAAGAAAATCAACAGCCTCAACCAGATCGTACCGGTCCTTGAAAAAGTTGCACAGGAAGACAGAGGACTGTTGATCATTTCACCTGATGTTGAAGGTGATGCACAGGCTGCCCTGATCCTGAACATAATGAGAGCTTCACTGAAAGTATGTGCAGTAAAAGCACCTGGATTTGGTGATGAACAAAAAGAAATGCTGGAGGACATTGCTGCTGTAACCGGTGCAACTGTAATTAGTGAAGAAAAGGGAATGAAGCTGGAAGAATTTACAGAAAATATGCTGGGCTCAGCACGGAAAGTGAATGTGGATAAACAAAATACTACAATCGTAGAGGGAAGAGGCGATAAAGAAAATATCGATAAAAGGATCAAGCTTCTGGAAACTCAGATTGATGCCGAGGAATCAGATTTCCGCAAAAAAGAACTTCGCAAGCGTCTTGCTAAACTCAGCGGTGGTGTGGCAGTTATAAAAGTTGGAGCTGCTACTGAAACAGAACTCAAAGAAAAGAAGATGAGGACCGATGATGCACTGAATGCTACAAAAGCCGCAGTTGAGGAAGGAGTAGTTACTGGAGGAGGAGTGACCCTTTTCAGACTTGCTATGGCTCTTGAAAGATTCAATCTTGAAAATGATCAGCAGATCGGAGTTAATATAATTAAAAGAGCACTGACTGAGCCTGTGAGGCAGATTGGTGAAAATGCAGGTCGCGAGGGTGCTGAAATAGTCTCAGCTCTGAAAAATGAAACTGACGACCACTTTGGATATAACGCAAAGAAGGATAAATTTGAAGACCTGTTCGAAGCAGGAGTTATTGACCCAACCAAAGTTGTCAGGAGCAGTTTACAGAATGCAGCGTCAATTGCGGGAATGGTACTTATAACCGAAGCGCTGGTAACTGAATATGATGTTGAAAAAGATGAAAAAACAGCAGCGATCATAATCTGATCACTGCAACTTTTTTTCATTTATTGCCTTATAGAGATTCTATAAACCTTTCATATTTCTCCAGCTCATCGATCCCTTCCTCCTCTGAAAGCTGGTTAGTCTCATATATTATATATGAAGGCAGAACCTCCATCCCTGTGAATTCAAATGTACAGTGCGTAATATATCTAAGCAACTCATTGATATCACCATGTAATCCATCTGGAGAATACATTTTTTTATCAGCACCTGCAGTTATGACCAGAAGAGCCTTTTTTCCTTTAAGAAGACCTTTTTCATACACCTCACCCTTTACAGGATTAAAGGCAAAACCGGCTGCAAAGATTCGATCAATCCAGCCTTTCATGATTGCAGGAACTGAAGTAAAATACAGAGGAAACTGAAATATCAGAATATCAGCCCAGTTGACCTTATTCATTTCAGCCCTTATATCTTCTGAAAAGCCATTCGTTTTGACAGCATTGAGTTGTTCCAGAAAAGGATTAAAGAATTGCTTATATTTTCTCTGCTTAAAATCTTCAGGTCTTAGAATAGGATTGAAATCCATTTCATACAGGTCAGAGTTCTGAACAGAGTCTTGCCTTTCATTGAAAACTTTCACAGCTCTTTCCTTCATTGCAAAATTGAAAGAATTACGATCCGGATGTGCAAAAATATACAATATATTCATCACATGTTCCCCCAGTAAACTGAATATCTGAATTATATTATTTAAGGTTAAAGTATATTGTGAGCTGAGAGATCATATCCGGACTTTGAGATCAAATATTCCGGTGCCTGATATAAACATTTAAGAAATATGAATACATATCAAGTGTGGCTATAACAGATACTGAAAAATGAATTCAATAGAAATCTAATACAAATTTTTTATATTCAGTTTTGTACGAGTACTCAGTACATATTTTGAACATCCAATTGTATTGTTCATTATAGATTGGATTTTATGGAGAATAAATACACATGAATCAAAAAGAAATGTACGATGCAACAAATATACAGGTTCTGGAAGGCCTTGAAGCTGTACGAAAACGTCCGAGCATGTACATAGGAAGTGTTGATAGCAGGGGACTGCATCATCTTGTATATGAAGTAGTGGATAACAGCATAGATGAAGCACTTGCAGGCTTCTGCACGTCTATTGATGTGATTATAAATCCTGATGGAAGTGTAACTATAATTGACAATGGAAGGGGTATCCCTGTCGATACCCATCCAAAATATGGAAAATCTGCTCTTGAAGTCGTAATGACAATACTCCATGCTGGAGGAAAGTTCGATAAGAGCACATATAAAGTTTCAGGAGGACTTCATGGTGTGGGAGTATCTGTTGTCAATGCCCTTTCAGAATGGATGATAGTAGAAGTAAAGCGTAATGGTAAGCACTATTTACAGAAATACAAAAGGGGTATTCCTGAAGAAGATGTTGCGTTGATCGGGGAAGCTGATGGTTCAGGTACCATCATAAAATTCAAACCTGACAGTACAATTTTTGAGGAACTTGATTACAGTTATGACACGCTGAGTAGTCGCCTTAGGGAACTTGCTTTTCTTAATAAAGGTATTCGTATCTCAATTGGTGATCGAAGATCAGATGAAGAAAGTAAAGAGACATTTCAGTATGAAGGTGGCATAAGATCTTTCGTAGACCATCTCAATAAGAACAGGCAGACCTTACATGATGATCCCATCTACCTGGAACGTGAGAAGGATAACATTATGGTTGAGATCGCAATGCAGTATACAGATACTTATGCAGAGCATGTATACTCCTTTGCAAATAACATCAATACCCACGAGGGCGGCACACATCTGATAGGATTCAAATCAGCACTTACTCGCGTTACAAATGATTACATCAAAAAAAATAATTTAACAAAAGATGATTCAAAATTATCAGGAGAAGATGTACGGGAAGGGCTTACAGCCATAATAAGTGTAAAAATCCCTGAGCCACAGTTCGAAGGACAGACAAAAACAAGACTGGGTAACAGTGAACTTAAAGGGATTGTAGAGTCTCTTGTTTCTGAGAGTTTATCAGATTTTTTTGAAGAGAATCCAAAGATCGCAAATCAGATAATCCAGAAGTCACTTTCTGCAAAAAGAGCACGTGAAGCAGCAAAAAAAGCTCGTGAACTTACCCGTAGAAAAAGCGCACTGGAAGTAAGCACTCTTCCGGGTAAGCTGGCGGATTGTTCTGAAAAGGATCCATCAGTAAGTGAGCTGTACCTGGTGGAAGGTGATTCTGCAGGAGGGTCTGCGAAACAGGGACGTAACCGGGCATTCCAAGCAATACTTCCCTTTAGGGGAAAAATTATCAATGTTGAAAAATCAAGACTGGGGAAGATATTGAAGAATAAAGAAATTCTCTCACTGATAACTGCACTTGGAACAGGACTTGGAGATGACTTTGACATATCAAAAACACGCTATCATAAAATAATCATTATGACAGATGCAGATGTGGACGGAGCGCATATCAGAACATTAATACTAACATTCATTTTTAGATATATGACCCCACTTATTGACGCAGGCTATGTATATATTGCCCAGCCACCGCTATATAAAATAAAAAAGGGAAAAGCTGAGCATTATGCATATACTGAAAAGGAGCTGAAACAGAAACTGAAGCAACTTGGAGAAAAGGGAATCTCTTATCAGCGATATAAAGGTCTGGGTGAGATGAACCCTGAACAGTTATGGGAAACCACAATGAGCCCTGAAACACGAACCCTTTTGAAGGTTACAATGGATGATGCAGTTACAGCAGATGAAATATTTTCCATCCTCATGGGTGATGAGGTTGCACCACGCAAAGAGTTCATTCAGGCGCATGCAAGGGAAGTTGTTAACCTCGACGTTTAAAAACGGGTGAAAAAATGGCAGAAGATAAGAATATTCAAGATTCACAATCACCAGAGATATCAGATCAGGGAGAAAGAGTAGTATCTATATTCATCCAGGATGAGATGAAAAAATCCTATATAGACTATGCCATGAGTGTGATTGTTGGAAGGGCACTTCCAGATGCTAGAGACGGATTAAAACCTGTTCATCGAAGGATTCTCTTTTCCATGAAAGAAGCAGGGATCACATATGACAAGCCATATAAAAAATCAGCCCGTATAGTTGGAGATGTTCTGGGTAAATATCATCCTCATGGAGATATGGCTGTTTATGATTCCATTGTCAGAATGGTCCAGGACTTTTCACTTCGGTACCCACTTATCGACGGGCAGGGTAATTTCGGATCCATAGACGGAGATTCTGCAGCCGCCATGAGATATACTGAGATTCGTATGGACAGAATCTCAGAAGAGATGCTGGAAGATATAGATAAAGAAACGGTTAATTTCAGACCCAATTATGATGGTTCATTGTCTGAACCTGTGGTACTTCCAGCAAAACTTCCCAACCTTCTTATCAATGGTTCCACAGGCATTGCTGTTGGTATGGCTACAAATATGGCCCCTCACAATATTGGAGAGGTTATTGATGCAATTTTAATGACAATCGAGAACCCGGAAGTGCCATTGAGAGACCTTATGGAGGTCATCAAAGGGCCGGATTTCCCAACTGCCGGAATGATAATGGGTACTCAGGGAATACTGGATGCATATCGCACAGGAAGAGGACGAATTAAGGTACGTGCTGTTGCATCAATCGAGGAGATGAAGGCAGATAAGCACAGGATCATTGTCACAGAACTTCCATATCAGGTAAACAAAGCAAAGCTGATCGAGAATATAGCCCTTCTTGTACGTGAAAAGAAAATTGCAGGGATCTCTGACCTGAGGGATGAATCCGATAGAGACGGAATACGTATTGTCATCGAACTTAGCAGAAATACCAATCCCAATATTATTCTAAACCAGCTCTATAAGCACACTCAGATGCAGACAACATTTGGGATCATAAACCTGGCACTTGTTGACGATGTTCCAAAAGTACTAAACCTTAAAGACATCCTGAAGATATATCTTGATCACCGAATTGATGTGATCCATAAGAGAAGCCAGTTTGAATTGAACAAGGCAGAAAAAAGAGCACATATTCTAAATGGTTTAAAAATAGCACTGGATCATATTGACGAAGTCATTTCGCTTATCAGGGCTTCCAGTACAACAGAAGAAGCAAAGCTGGGACTGATTGAAAAGTTCCCACTTGATGAGATTCAGGCAAAGGCAATTCTTGAGATGCGCCTGCAGAGATTGACAGGTCTTGAAAGAAAGAAGATCGATGAAGAATATGATGAACTACTGAACACCATTAAGAAACTGCAAGAAATACTTGGAAGTCTGGACAAAAAATATGAAATTATTCATCAGGAACTGATTGCTCTTAAAGAACAATATGCAGATAAGCGTAAGACAGTTATCAAAAGATCCAGCTATGAAATTGAAGATGAAGACCTTGTACCTGAAGAAGACGTTGTTGTAACGATCACCCATGATGGTTACATCAAAAGATTACCCCAGGATACATATAGCAGCCAACATCGGGGAGGAAGGGGAATTCTTGGTATAGAGACTAAAGAGGGAGATTTTGTAGAAAACATCTTTGTTGCCTCCACCCATGACGATCTTCTGTTCTTTACTAATAAAGGTAGAGTATATTGTCAGAAAGTCTATGAGATACCCCAGGCAAGCCGTCATTCAAGAGGTAAAGCTATTGTTAACCTTCTTGATCTTAAAGATGAGTTCATAACAGCAATGATCCCCATATCAGAATTTTCGGAGGACAGTTACCTTTTAATGGCCACAAAACAAGGTACTGTGAAAAAATGTCAGCTTTCAGAGTTCAGCAATCTCCGAAAGACAGGTATCATAGCAATAAGCCTGAATGATGAAGATGAACTTTCAAATGTGATACTCACTGATAGCTCCAGAGATGTGATCCTTGTATCCAGAAATGGAAAAGCCATCCGTTTTTCAGAGTCTGATGTGAGAACCATGGGTAGAACTGCCCGGGGTGTGCGCGGAATGAAGCTTGACGGAGATGACATGGTAGTGAGTATAGATGTGGTTGATGAAGATGATTCCACACTCCTGACAGTTACAGAAAAAGGTTTTGGAAAACGCACCAGGTTTGGAGAATACAGAACCATGAGAAGAGGTGGCAGGGGGGTCATGACCATAGTTACAAGTATTCGAAACGGCCATGTAGTAAATATAAAATCTGTAAAAGACAATGATGAGGTCATGTTGACAACGTCTGAAGGAATAATTATAAGGATACCTGTTAAAGACATCCGGATTCAGGGAAGAAATACACAGGGTGTGAAAATAATGCATGTCCGTTCAGATGATAAAGTTGTGGATGTTGCAAAGATTCGAGCAGAAGATTGATTAGAAGAAGTAAGTGTTTTAACTATTGTTGCTATTTAAACTTTGATCAAGTTTGAAATAAAGAAAGGATGATTATAATGGAACTTGAAAATCTAAAACATGGAACTGAATTGATAAAAAGAGGTTTTGCCAAGATGCAGAAAGGAGGCGTCATCATGGATGTGACAACTCCTGAGCAGGCAAAAATCGCAGAAGACGCAGGTGCAGTTGCAGTAATGGCACTTCAGGCAGTACCAGCGGATATCAGAAAAGCCGGCGGTGTTGCAAGAATGGCAGATCCTGAGATTGTGGCCAATATCATTGATGCTGTTACAATACCAGTAATGGCAAAAGTGCGTATCGGACATTTTGTGGAAGCTGAGATCCTTGAAACTCTTGGTGTTGATATGATTGATGAGTCAGAGGTATTGACTCCGGCAGATGACCAGTACCACATTGACAAAACCAAATATACAGTACCTTTTGTATGCGGTGCACGAAACCTTGGTGAAGCACTTCGACGTATATCAGAAGGTGCTGCAATGATAAGGACAAAAGGTGAAGCAGGTACTGGTGATGTAAGTGAAGCTGTGCGCCACATGAAGCAGATCATGGGAGAAGTTCGAGAACTTGCCGGTAAGAATAAAGAAGAACTTACCATGGTGGCAAGGGATATTGAAGCTCCTGCAGATCTTTTAATCGAAACTGCAAAGCTCCAGCGCCTTCCTGTGGTAAACTTTGCTGCTGGCGGGATTGCTACTCCTGCAGATGCAGCACTGATGATGCGCCTTGGTGCAGATGGCATTTTTGTAGGATCAGGTATATTCAAGGCTGAAAATCCGGAAAAAATGGCCAGGTCTATTGTAAAGGCTGCTAACAATTACGACAAACCGCAAGTCCTGGCAGAGGTCTCAAAGGGCATAGGAGCAGGCATGAAGGGAATAAGTATCTCAACAATAGCCCATGAAGAAAGCCTTCAACTACGCGGCTGGTAATTATATTCAAGTCCTGGGAAAATAATATGCGCATAGGGATTATAGCATTACAGGGAGATGTAAGCGAGCATGAGAGAATGTTACAACTTACTCTCAATCAAAGAGAAGAAGAGTGCAATATAGTCCCTATAAAGCATAAAGGACTTGTTCCTTCATGTGATGGATTAATCCTTACGGGGGGTGAGAGTACCACCCTGTCCCGTCTGTTAGTTACAGAAGGCATTGCTGAGGAAATCATAGATGCTAACATCCGTCAGGTTCCGATTATGGGAACGTGTGCAGGCATGATTGTAATAGCAAAAAGAGGGGACGAACAGGTTGAAAAGACTGGGCAGTATTTACTCTCAATAATGGATATCGGAATCAAAAGAAATGCATTTGGAAGACAGAAAGATTCTTTTGAGATAATGCTGGATATAGATCCTCTTGAAGACCCGTATAATGCTGTATTTATACGCGCCCCTGCAATCATTGAGTATGGGAAGGATGTGAAGCCACTAGCGTTGGTTGGAGACCTTACAGTTGCAGCAGAAGAGAAAAATATCCTGGCCCTTGCGTTTCATCCGGAACTTACAGATGATATAAGGATACATAACTATTTTTTAGATAAAGTTTCTAGCCTAGCAGACCAGGAATAACTGCTAGTAAAAAAAACAAATACATTAATTACAATAATTTAGGTTTATACAGAAGAAATTAGAATAGGAATAAAAATAAAAAAATGAAATGGCCGTTAACAACTACTGTACCATTCCTAAGATTATTAAAAATTACTCTTCGACTCCCTCTGCAGGGCTTCCACCCAGTATTTCGTCTATAGGTTTTTCACCATAACCGATTATTTTTGTATTGATCTGGATAGTGTCTGTTGCAATTTCACGTCCATGCATGAGTTTTCTTCTACGGACACCATTGGATTTGGGCTTATAGCCAGTACTGGCAGAAAGCAGAATTTTACGCCTTTTTGGCCCTGGTATGTCACGTCTCATAACAACTCCGGTTTTATCGCTTCCACCGGTTATCTTTAGAGTATAACCTTTCAGGCCAACCACACCGCCATCAATATTTTCTCCGATTGACTTTCCTATAAATTTATTTGCATCGGTCCCTTTTACATCAAACTGATAAGTTTTTGTTTTGGGATCCGAAACTACAACTTTAAAATCTGCCATAATTTATCCTCCAAATTGATATTTCTTGTTTTTCATTCAATATTTTGATTAATATTATAATATTTTGGAACTGTTCTTTTTTTATTTCGCCCAGAATGGATTATCTCTTCTTTTTATAGACAGAAATGATTCAAACGTTTCGACTTCATCAGCCGTGAGAGAATCATATAGTTCCTGTTCAAGCACTTTTGCATGTCTTTCAGGTATATTTACATAGAGAGTATCTTCTTCCTTAATCTGCCGTCCAACTGTAGGTCCTTCAAGTGCCATAGCAACTTCCATTCCAATCGAGGCTTTGCTAATATTTTCTCCTTCAAGCTGTAAGCCCTTGACTTTCCCTACCACATCACCATCTTGAGTCGATATCTCTACATTGTTTTTCACACTTCCACCTACAATTTTTACACCAACAACAGCAGGCTTACTCTGTCTGAAAACACATCCTGGCATAATAGTAAATCTTCCAGGTTTGACTATCAATTCAGCAATCGTCTTTTCAGATTGCTCTTTTTGTTTTTTAACCCAGTCCTTATAGTCATCTATCAAGCGGTAAATAATGTTACCCATAAATACTTTTATTTCAGAAGACTGAATTTTTTCCCGGGCATCAGGCAGCATACTGACATTAAAGCCAATTATAACTGAATAATAAGGATCTTCAATAGCTGCCACTTCCACAATATCCCTGTGAGAAATATCTCCCACTCCTGCCTTTCTGATGGGGATCTCTTCTTTGGTCAGTTCATTGACAAGAGCTTCAAGAGACCCTATAGTATCAGCTTTGATCGCAACACCTGTACTTCCAGTTGGAAGTGTAACCTGTTCCAGTTCTGTTTTGATTTCCTTTGCAATTTCATCTGCATTATCAGAACCTGCAACTCTCACAGCTGTACCGGCCAGTGCTTTTTCAAGCGAGGGAGCCGCAATTTTCACACCTATTGCCGCAGTCACTTCATTAACAGACTTGAATTTTTCTTCAGTCTGTATTTCAGTAAGAGGACGTGGTTTCAGTAATGCCCTGACCTTTGTAATTATGGGATTCCCAAGACTTCCCACTACAATTGTGTCACCTTTTTTCAGGGTTCCATCATAAAGGATCACATCAATTGTAGTTCCAAGCCCCTTTTCTTCCTTAATTTCCAGTACAGTCCCTGTACCGGGATTATTTGCATCGAAACGAAGGTTGGATTCCAAAAATTTCTGTGCAAGACCCAGTAAGATCATCAAAATATCCGCAACCCCTTCTCCAGTTGCAGCACTTATTGGAACTATACCCACATTCTTCTGAAAGTCTGTAACTCTGTCATAGCGTTCTGAGTTGAATCCAAGTTTGTAAAGTTCACCAACCAGTTCATAGATTCTGGTATCTATTAACTGCTGTACATTCTCACTCTGATTCTTGAAAGATTCAGCAAAAGGTTTCTCTGGATTGGTTCTCCATCCTGGAATTCGGTCGATCTTGTTAGCAGCAACAACAAAAGGTGTTTTAAACCTTTTCAGAATCTGAAGACTTTCAATTGTTTGCGGCATAAAGCCTTCATTTATGTCAACGATTACTATAGCAAGGTCTGCAAGGGCTCCCCCACGGCTTCTAAGAGAAGTGAATGCATGATGTCCGGGAGTATCTATAAATAGAAGGCCGGGAACAATGAATTTATTTATTAACTGAGGTTGACCACACTTGTTTACAATTATGTCTATTGGAACTTCGGTAGCACCAATATGCTGTGTTATAGCACCAGCTTCACCTGCTACTACAGCAGTGCCCCTGATTTTGTCAAGCAACGAGGTCTTTCCATGATCCACATGCCCCATTACACATACTATTGGTGTTCTAAGTTTTTTGTTCTCAGCCATAATACAATGCTCCCCTGTCTATTTCCGGTAATCTCAGTTCAGTTACCAGTATAAGATCAAAGACCCGATCATTTCGTTAAAAAAGAAATATTAAGATCTTTCTTATTCGTATAGACAGACTTCATCAATCTTTCTGTAATCAACAGATTCCTTTTCACCGAAATGAATCGAAATCTCACGTCTGGCAGCTTCCTGTGAATCCGAGGCGTGTACAATATTTCGGCCGGTTTCAATGGCAAAGTCTCCGCGAATAGTGCCAGGACTGGCATCCACTGGATTAGTAGCGCCATTGATTGTCCTCATGATAGATATTGCATTTTTTCCCTGGACTATCATTGAAACAGAAGGTCCGGATGTTACATATGCTATCAATGAATCAAAGAACGGCTTTTCTTTGTGTTCTGCATAATGTTCTTTTGCAGTATCCTCATCAATAAAATTCATTCTGAGTGCAACTATTTTGAAACCTCTTCTTTCAATGCGGGATATTATCTCTCCTACGAGTCCTCTCTGAACTCCATCAGGCTTTACCATTACATAAGTTTCTTCCATGTATCTGCCTCAGTTATTTTTTGAGATAGATTCGCCCCTGCTCGGTCCAGGGAGTACGTCTTGAAAGTCTTCCAAGTTTATAGTTGCCCTCGCATTTCGAAGAGCAAAAATAATAACTTGACCCATCCTTTTTGACGAATAAATTACCGCATCCTGGCTCAAGAAATTCACCACAGAATGAGCATTTTCTCTGTTCCATTATCATCACCTTGTAGTTAATTTCTTGGCTTCTCTTGATGTTTCCAGCAACATAAAAACATCGCCAATTCTAACAGGACCAACGCAATTACGTGTGATAATTCTTCCCTTATCACGGCCTTCTAATACACGACACTGTATCTGGCTTGCTTCGCCATGCATGCCGGTGTTTCCAATAACGTCAATTACTTCAGCCGCATATCCTGTATTTTCATCTGCCATTCAGAATTTCTCCATTTGATTTTGATGTAGAAATTATTTAAGTGAACTCATTTTTTCGACGATATCATCAATCGTCTCTTTACCTTTACCAGCATCGGTGATAGCAACAGCAGCACATGCCACACCAATACCGCAGGCTGCCCCCAGTTCCTTTTGTTCTTTTACAAATATGTATGGTGTATTTTTTTCTTCACAAAGGACCGGTATATGAGCAATAATTTCTTCAGGACTTACGTCCTCTGCAATGATAGTAAGTTTTGTAACCCCTCTTTCAATTGCTTTTGTTGCTTCATTTGTTCCTTTCTTGACTTTGCCTGTATCTCTTGCCATCTCAAGCGCTTCTAATGCTTTATTGACCAGTTCTTCTGGAACATCTAATTTTTTCATCATTTTTTTTGTCTCCTTCAAAATCACAATACTGGTATCGTGATTTTTCATCATTCATTGCATTTTCAATAAATATTCAGTTTGATGATAAACTGTAATCTTTCTGTCAGCTACATAATTTTGTAGTATATTCTGACATTAGGTTTTGTGATATGAATCATTTCATTTACATAAATATTTTATGCTAAATCCATACAGTGCAGCTACAATAACATACTCACGTATAAACCTTCTGATTGAACCAAGTTAAAAAATTAAATTGAAAAAAGAAGATGGTTTTCTTTACTGCATAGGTTCATTAATAAGAGTAAAGAAGTTGCCTTCCACTACAACTTTTGTAAATTCATCATCTTCTTCGATGCTATATGCAAGTCCACGTTCAGTACTGTTCGCCTCATAACTACCTATGAGATCCATAGTATCCTGTGAAAGATTCTGGTACACTACTGTACGGATATAATTCTGCCCATCCATCTGACTAAAACCAATGTATACCTTGTCTGCATAGTTATCTTCACTGAGAGAATTTACTATCTGGAATTCTGAATCATTGTCTTGTGCATAGTTTAATAATGAGTCAAACTGACTGGTGCTTTCCATGTCCGTGTTTACAATATCAATTATAGCTTCAACCTTGTCTCTTGGACCCAGAATGAGCGGAGATCCTATAACATTATATATATTTTCTGCACGAGGCAGCATAAAATATCCATCATATGTAACAGGTTCACCATACTGGAAGGCAACAACCTCAGGTCTTATGACATCAAGCTGGAACCAGGATTCTTCTTCATCATAATATGCAGAGTAAGTGCTCACTACCTGAGAACCATAAATAGAATCAAGTTCCTGTATATCCATCAGCATTTCAAGCGGAGTACCTTCAATGGATGATATGTCACGGTACTGTGCAGAGGTAACTCCCTCAGGAGTCATACTCAGAGCATCAGCTATTGATCCAAAAGGTTGATTGATCTTGTTACCAGGTATTGAATCAAAAGGTATCGCTTCCTGCGTATTCTCATCGTTTTCTGCAGGGGGAGATACGCCGCTGAACAGGATGGCAAATAATGCTCCAACCATTATGACAGCCAGAAATATGGCAATTAATTTATTACTATTCATTAAAATACCCCTTTAGTGATATTACTCCTAATAAGAAAATACATTTTATATTAAGTCTTCGCCAAATTTTTTATCTGCCATATATAATTCCATCAGGAATTTCAAAGTAGTTTAAACGTTTCGAAATATCTGCTTTTTTATGAGTCCATAATTATCGAATCCACCATATATACTCATGAAAAGGCTAAGTGAGACAGTCAACATAGTTGATACATATATTCCGATCATTATTGCCATTTGATATTTTATTGCAAGTATTGGAGATGCGCCTCCAAGAAGAAGACCGGTCATCATTCCCGGTAGTGTCACGATCCCAATAGTTACCATGCTTGCAAGTGTGGGCCTTAATGAAACCAGAAGACTGTTTCTTATATATGGCATCAAAGCTTCATGCTTTTTTGCACCAAAAGATAACCTGTTAATATAGCTGACTTCATTATGTTTAATACTATTGAAAAAATCACTTACTCCTACAACATTTCCTCTAAGAGAATTGCCCAGAAACATACCCGCAATCGGGATAAGGTATCTAGCATCAAACAGATGATCCAGACTGACAACAAAATGATTGAAATATAGAAGAATAAGAATATTGCCACCTAAAAACGAGCATACCATAGGAAAGTATAGCTCCTTCACTTTAAGATTGATATTATCAATTGAAGTATAGGCTGCAACAAGAACCATTACAAGGACCCATGCCATATTGATGTAGCTGTTGTTCAGATCAAAAAGAAAAGTTAGAAATAATCCTACCAGGAACAACTGGATAGCCATCCTGCCAACCGTAGTCATCGATTCCTGCATTATCTTTAATTTTGTTATGTAGCTGATAATTGCAGGGATTAATAGAAGCAATCCACACAGTACAAGTGAATAATTAGAAATATCATAGGTAGTCATTCAATCACCGATGTTTATAACTTTCATGTTGTCCATCTCCCATTGATTATCATGTGAAGCAACAATAAGAGTCCAGTCTTTATTCCCTACAAAATAGTTGATTACCTTTTCTTTCATATTCTGATCAAGAGATGAAGTGATTTCATCAAGCAGATAAACATCCCTGTCCAGCAGGAGAGCTATAATTATACAGATCCTCTGTTTTTCACCACCTGAAAGTTCATCGTAATCTTGCTGTAATATCTTATGATCAAGATCAAAATATTCCAGAAAATATTCCAGTTTATTGCGATCAAACTTATCCAAATTTTTCCTGTAGGAAAATATCTCATCAAAGATATTTGTAACTGGCCCCTCCCATATATCCAGATATTGCGAGATATAACAAACCTGCTCTCTTACTTCCCATATATTATAGCAGTCAAGACAATTTCCATTAAAGTATATCAATCCTTCAGAAGGAAAACTAAATCCCATAATCAATTTCAATAAAGTTGACTTTCCACTACCTGATCTACCTTTAAAGAGTATCTTATCTCCTTTTTTTACTTTCAGATTGAAATTATTAATTATTTTTTTATTTTCGTAATCAATATGGATATTTCTGTACTCTACCAGCACGTAGCTCATCTTCCTTCAATAATATTTGAATTGACACCTATGATTTACAAAAACACAAAATATCGAGCTATATTAAGAGATGTGGATTGGCTAATATATATTAGCATCAAGGATCAAATACAGGTTACACTTATTAACAAATATAGCAACTCTTATGAAAATATGTGCAGCTAGTATCATATAGAGAGAAAATATAATACATAATAATTAATTTTCATATGTTTGTTGTGAATTACTGCGCGCTGTGCGCCTGGACAGATTGAATTTACCGATAAGTATATGTTTTATAAAGTTTATTGGGAGGAGTACAATTACATCTAACAGGGGCTGTGGCCTAGTCCGGCATGGCGACGGGCTCCAGCGGATAAATGATGAACAACGGGTCTACTGAGGCCTTTCCGACGGGAAAGATCAATGAGGAACCGTTGGAGCACTGATATGCTCATGAATTAAAGCTGTCACAGATAGCAATTCGGAGAGACCCGTCGATCGTGAGTTCAAATCTCACCAGCCCCATTAACACTTTTTTTAAAATGAGAGAGACAAACCAAGTGGAGATGCCAAACATATGGAACTTAATGGTCAGGGCTATGCAACTGGTGCAGGAACTATCATAAATGCTATTGCAACCTGGAAAGGTGCTGCTTTTGGAATTGATCTAAAAACATATGCCCAGGTTGATCTCTCACAGAAATATCCAGGTATAAAAGGTATTATCGAGAACAATCCCGGTGCAGATACAAGACTTATAGAAAGAGCTGTTGAACTCGTTCTTGAACATTTTAATATGAAATTTGGAGGTACGGTCAGCACCACAACCCAGATCCCTCTAGCCAGCGGCCTCAAAAGCAGTAGTGCTGCAGCAAATGCGTCAGTAATCGCAACCCTGGATGCAATCGGAGAAACAATGGATCCACTTGATGCTGTAAAAATTGGAGTGCAGGCTGCCCGGGACGTTGGAGTTACCGTGACAGGAGCTTTTGATGATGCCTGCGCATCACTTCTGGGAGGAGTAGTGATCACTGATAATTCCAGTATGGAACTTATAAAAAGAGAAAATGTGGAAATGGAAGTCCTCATTCTCTCCCCGGACAGAAAAGCTTACAGTTCACAGACTGATGTAATCCGTTCAAAACTCATGGCACCCTGGATAGATATTGCCTACGGCCTGGCACTGGAAGGAAAATATGAAAATGCAATGACACTCAACGGTTTTCTATACTGCAGTGCACTGGGATTTGATTCTGAACCACTGATGAAAGGTCTGGAAGCAGGAATAAATGGAGTCAGTCTGTCTGGCACAGGCCCTTCCTATGTAGCACTGGTAGATCATGATAAAGTCAGTACTCTTCAAAAATACTGGAATGAACTGAACATAAGCGGAAATATGATAAAGACCAAGATCAATAATGAACCTTCAATGAAATCTAGGTAAGGCGAAACCAATGAATCAGCTGAACGAAGCACGGGAAGAAATCCATGATATTGATACTGAAATCATCTCGCTTATAAAAAGAAGAGTAGACATGGCAGACAAAATTCTGAGATTCAAAAAAGAGGAAGGGATATCAATTAATGACGAGTCTCAGAATGAGGTCGTTCTAAGAAGAGCGACCGATATTGCTACAGAACTCAATCTTGATAGTGGTGCGGTAAGAAAAATTTTTAAAATACTTATACAGATGAACATAGATCGTCAACATGAATTAAGTGGAGAGGGGAACCTCCCATAAAATATACTGTGAAAATATAGAAATATCGAGGTGTAAAAAATATGGTAGATATATCAATTTTGATGGGATCCGAATCAGACAGAGCTATAGCAAACCGTGTCACATCAGTTCTTGAGAACAGTAACTACTCCTTTGAAGTAGAGGTCATCTCAGCACACAGGGATCCTGAAAAGCTTGAGGAATATATAAAAGAAAGTGATTCAAAAGTGTTTGTTGCCATTGCAGGCCTTTCAGCTGCATTGCCTGGAGTGATAGCATCAAAGACTAAAAAACCAGTAATTGGAGTTCCAGTAAATGCAAAACTTGGTGGATTGGATGCACTCCTTTCAATTGCCCAGATGCCACCCGGTGTACCTGTTGCAAGTGTTGGAATCGATAATGGTGCAAATGCAGCACATATGGCAATAAGAATACTGGACCTTTGTAAGGTTTCACAATAAACGCCTTATCAGGATAGAAAAAATCCTGATTTCTTTTTTTTACTTATGTGTCTTTCAGATAAGAATTATTTTGAGGTAATACATGGAATCTGAATTATCAAGAATAGGAGTATCTATTCCAGTAGACCTTTTATCCAGATTTGATGAAATTATGCATCAGACCGGCTATTCCTCTCGCTCCGAAGGGATTCGGGATTCCATCAAGAGTTATATCAAGTACTATGAATGGGTATGTGAGGTAAAAGGAGAAAGAGTGGGGATCATTTCTGTAATATATAACCCATCTCAGCATGGAATATCAGAAAAATTTTCATCAATCAAATATAGTTACCCTGAAATATTGATATCCACCTCAAGTATATATATTTCTGAAAGAGAAATTCTCGAAGTTATCATACTTCAAGGAAATGCAGAAGAGATTAAATTATTCAATGAAAATATTATGGCTCAGAAGGGCGTCAAGTACGTAAGGCTCAGTACAATTGAGCTTACCAATGACTGAGCGAATGCAATCATTCTGACCGTATTTCTATTTAGTGATATGATATTTTTTACATCAGAATAAACAAAAACTACTTAAGGCATTAAATCTATTGCAATTATTGTGTGCTACAAAAAAACTTGTTTGTAACACTGGAGATTTATATTGAATTTTATTTTTTTCAGGTTACAAAATTTCCAGCTTCCAAAAAACGGGTTGGGGTACAAATACCCCTCTTTCCTCCAATCCAACATATAATTTTCAGGAAACCTTATAATGAATAATGGGAAATATACTACTATAAAACTGCGATAAAATAAAACAGTTATTTATTATTTACCTGTTACCTTCAAAATGTGATTTACATTTGAGGGCTACGACATTTAAATGGGGGAATTAAATGAGTGTTGACCTTAACATAAAAATCGGAGGGGAGGCAGGCCAGGGTCTTCAGACTATCAGCTCTGTACTTGCAAAAACCCTGCTGCGTGGAGGATATAATGTCTTTGAGTCTCAGTACTTTCTGTCACGTATACGAGGAGGGCATAACTATTCTGAAATACGTGTAAGCGATGAAGAAATACTTTCAAAGAAAGAAAATGTGGATATTCTGATAGCTCTTGATAGATCTTCAATAGATCAGCATATCGATGAGCTTTCCGATGGAGTAATACTGATCGATAAAAATGAAATAAACATTGAAGATGAGATATCTTCTATATTCCATGTTCCATTCTCAGATATCGCCGAAGATGTTAGCGGTAATAAACTTTATACAAATACTGTTGCTACAGGTGCAGCTCTTGGATTGTTATGTTATGATTTTGAATATCTTGCAGAAGTGCTTACAGACTCTTTTAGTAGCAAGGGAGACGAAGTTGTACAGAAGAACATTGACGCTGCAAAAGCAGGATACGATTATTCACAGGAAAACTACAGTCAAAAATGCCATTTTTCACTTCAATCTATTGATAATACATCCAAAAAAATGCTGATCACAGGTAACGAAGCAATTGGTCTGGGAGCAATATCTGCCGGTTTGAAGTTTCTGTCAGCCTACCCCATGTCACCATCCACCGGTGCATTGACTTACGTGGCACAGAAAGCAGATCAATATAACATCATTGTTGAACAGGCAGAAGATGAAATAGCTGCCCTTAATATGGCAATAGGAGCTTCATTTGCAGGAACAAGATCAATGGTTACCACATCCGGTGGGGGGTTTTCACTTATGGCTGAAGCCCTTGGACTTGCCGGTATAACTGAAACACCTGTTGTAATCTATATAGGACAAAGACCAGGGCCTGCAACCGGCCTTCCCACAATGACCGAACAGGGAGATCTGGAATTTGTAATCCATGCATCACAGGGAGAATTCCCAAGATGTATCCTTGCTCCGGCAACTGCAGAAGATGCATTTTACCTGACTGCCAGAGCATTCAATATTGCAGATAAGTATCAGATTCCGGTCTTTATTCTGGCTGACCAGTATCTTGTGGATTCATCTTTTACATCTAAAATATTTGAAACCTCCAGAATATCCAGAGACAGACACATATTATCTGCCGATGAAATAGAATCAGCGGGTGAATACAAAAGATACAAAATAACAGATTCAGGAGTTTCACCAAGGGCAGTACCCGGAGTTACAAAAGAGCTGGTAATGGCTGATAGCGACGAACATAATGAGATTGGCCACATTGACCAGACTTCAGAGAACCGTATAAGAATGAACAATAAAAGGCTCAGGAAAATGGAAGGGTTAAAGAATGAGATATACCCGCCCAGAATATACGGTTCAAAGAGGCCGGATCTAACATTTGTGGGATGGGGATCAACATATGGACCCCTGAAAGAATCAGTGGATATCCTCAATAAAAACGGAGCTCATGTGAACCTAATACATTTCAATGAAGTATATCCTCTACCTGCAAAAGAAATACAGAATATATTCTCAGATGTAGAAAAGTGTGTCTGCGTAGAAAATAATGCTACAGGACAGTTTGCAAGAGTCTTGAAGATAGAAACAGGGGTTGAGATCTCAGATACTATACTAAAGTATGATGGGCTTCCCTTTACTGCAGATTATATCATAAACAAAGTTCATGAAAGGAAGATGATCTAAATGACAACCGCTAAGGATTATTCTAACGATGTAGAAAATGAGTGGTGCCCGGGGTGTGGGAACTTTGGGATCCTTAAAGCTATCAAAAAGGCACTTTCAGATTTGGACAAAAAGCCTCACGAAGTGCTTATGTGCTCTGGCATCGGACAGGCAGGAAAGCTTCCCCACTATCTTAAATGTAATATATTCAATGGCTTGCACGGACGTGCAATTCCGGTAGCTACAGCGGCAAAAACTGCAAATCATGATCTTACGGTTATTGCAGTTGGAGGAGATGGAGATATGTATGGTGAAGGAGGAAATCATTTCATACATAACATACGAAGAAACCCGGACATTACTTTGATAGCACATGACAATCAGATATATGGGCTCACAAAGGGTCAGGCATCTCCAACCAGTGATATCGGGATGAAGACAAAGCTGCAGCCGCATGGTGTCGTCAACACACCCTTCAATCCTCTTTCTGTGGCAATAGCCCTTGACTGCTCTTTTGTCAGCAGAGGATTTGCAGGAGATGTTGAGCATTTATCAAAGATCATTGGTCAGGCGATTGATCACAAAGGATTCTCTCTTGTGGATATACTTCAGCCATGTGTTACCTTCAACAGATTGAATACATTCAAATGGTATCGTGAAAGAGTATACAAGCTGGACGAAACAGATCATGACCCATATAACCGAACCAAAGCATTCGAAAAAGCTCTTGAATGGGGAGAAAGGATTCCAACAGGTATATTTTACAGAACAGATGATAAAGAAACATTCGAGGACATGAGAGGATTGGCATCAACACCCCTGGCGTACCTGGATGAAAATATTGACATAAGCACTTTGGTCAAAGAATTCATATAAAATCTAAAATAAAGTCTGGTCATGAAATCAGGTATTTATTTCAGGTTTTTTTTGTTGCCCTTATAATAACAATCTCTTCAAAAAAATATCTGGTACTTGCAACAATTTCAGGACACAGATCTTTATCCTTCATATTATTCATTATATGTTTAATATCTGCAAGAGAAGATGTTACCATCAAAATACTAGAATCATCTGACATATAGTATCCGGCGTTATCAAGAAAATCCTCTACTGTATCATTGCCACTGATTCCACCGTCAAATGCATAATTTAGCCACCCTTCTATCTTTTCATCGTCTGTTGGAAGATATGGGGGGTTGAATATAATGAGATCAAATATAGGCAATCTTTTAATTCCTTTAAACAGATCAGTTCGGATTACATCAATGCCGTTGCCCTTTGCACATCTAGCTGCATAAGGATTGATATCTGTTGCAATAATCATCTCAGGATTCAGATTTGCCCTGATCACTGCTGAAACTATACCTGTACCGGTACCAATTTCAATTATTCTCATCCCATCATATGCATACTGCAATACCGCATCTGCCAGCAAAAAAGAATCTTCAGCCGGCTCGTATACATTATCTGCAAGTTTTACTACTGATTTTTGGTATTCAATTTCAATCATTTTTAACATTCTGCTTTATAGCTGTTTTATATCCTTAAGACCATTTGCTATATCAGCAAGCTCAAATGGTGACAGATTTTCCGGCCTCTTATCAATGATATCCTGCGGAAGCTGAATGATCATTTCTTTCACATCTTCTTTATTCAGGCCCAGCTTACTAGAATTATTCATTATAGAATTTTTCAGCTTTTTTCGCCTCTGTCCAAAAACCGCTGTAATGAATTTAAAGAAAAAGCTTTCATCCACCACTTTGTAGGGAAATGGCCTTGGGACCAGTTTCACAACTGCAGACATGACCTTTGGGGGAGGAGAAAATGCAGATGCAGGAATCTTCATTATAATCTCAGCATCTGCATAGTATTGAGTAGCAACAGACAGTCTGCTATAGTCTTCTGAACCTGTACAGGCAACCATCCTCCTGGCAAACTCATACTGGTACATCAACACTCCCAGATCAAAATCGTATCTTAAAAGTTTAAAGGTAACAGGAGAGGATATGGAATAAGGCAGATTTGCAACAACCTTATTGAAGGGAGGAAACTCAACTTCAAGAACATCTCCGGATATTATCTGAATCTCTTCATGATCTCCAAATCGATCATGTAATACATCTACCAGGTTTGGATCAAGTTCTATAGCTATTGTTTTTTTTGCCTTTGATGCTATTTTCTCAGTAAGATTCCCAACACCAGCTCCAATTTCAAGTACCACATCCTCGGGTCCGATCCTGGATTCTTCAATTATTCTCTCAAGTATTCGGTTATCCACAAGAAAGTGCTGATCATGAGATCCTCCCTGTATCCCATACTTCTTTAAAAGCGATCTGACCAAAATCTATTCTCACCTGTTAAATTAGTCACCTTTGGGACGTTGGGGAGGAGTTGTGAATAAACGGTATTTTATATTTTTATCCTTTATCTCATCCTCAATCCTGTGTGAAATTGTCTTTTCAGGGGAATGTAGTCCACTTACCCTTTCCTGAAGATCTTTGAAACTCTTGAAGTTTCCTTTCTTTCTCTCATCAATTATAGCCCACATGAGTTTTTTGCCAATACCTGGAAGGAGTTCCAGCATGTGCAGTCTGGTAGTGATCGAGTGTGCATCATTGAAAAATTTCACAAATTTATCTTCAGAGTATTTTACTATCTTTTCCAGAGCAAAAGGCAATTCAAGCTTAGCACCGTGTGTAAGATCTTCATACCGTATCCTGTGCTTAACATGATCTATAATTTCCCTTTCACCTTCACCAATATATATTCTGGACTGAATTTCTGGGATAACGCCTTCCTTGGGAACCATTTCCATCAGTACAAAATATTTTTCACCGACTGCCTGAATAAGAGGTTTTTTCTGATATGCAGGACGATTATCAGAAGGACTGCCATACGGCAGATAATCAAGTACCCATGCATATTCCTCTTTACCAGTAGTCTTTTTATTGATCATAAATATATACCCTCCAGTGGCCTGATTTTAATGATACGGTCATATTACAGGATCTCAAAAAGAAAATGAGATATAGAAATATAAAGTTACTCCATAGATTCTGTAACAAGGTCTATAATTTTATCAAGTTCTTCTTCAGTTAAAGTGTATCGCTCTTTTGCATACAGTGCCCTGAGTTCATCTCTTGAAAGTGGCATTATATCGGCAATGCGGATTGCAATTTCCGGTTTCATCTTTTCCATTTCGAGTAGCTTACTCACCAGTTCTCTGGACTTTTGTCCATTTATCCTGGCAAACATATCCGCATGGTTGATAGCCTTTCGAAGTTCGTATTCCAGCTCTTCCTCATTATTTGAGCGCTCTTCCATAATCTCGTTAAGAATTTCCTTAACCTCTGCCAGAGTCAGCAGTTCTTCATCAACTATTTCCTTGACTATCATTGGATACACTCTTTTGATTTGAATAAATTTGAACTAAAACTGCGTGTTTTGAATGTTATGGAAACAGACAAATGACACAGCAATATATATTTCTGCTTATATCTACACATCCAAATTAATATAGTTATCTATTTAGATGAAATAGTAACAACTATCCTGACAGTTGATTCATCTGATTTACACAGGATAGTAGATTAACTTATATTTTAGTTGTGCCTCTGAGGTTTGAGGTGCTCAGGAACGCATATTACTTCTTTGAGCGCGTTGCCATCCCTTACCTGCAGAATATATGCACGGCCGCGCTGTCCAGTTACCTTTGCAGTCTTACCCTGGAACTTTGCATTAGGCATGCCTTTGTGTACACTGGGATCAATATCTATATGAACCATCTGTCCCTGATCAAATTCCTGAATAGCTTTGACTACAGGGGATATTCCCCTCTCTCGTACTGATTTTTTTAGTTTGTATCTTGTACAGTATCTTTCACCTTGTGATTTAGACATAACTTTTGCCTCCTGTGAGCATCAATATATTTGTGTGAATAAATTCATCAACTATATAACTTTAGTTATTATGACCAATAATTGAGCACCAGATATTATTATATTTTTACATCCACAACATCCAGTTCCGCAACTTCAGCCTGGACACCAAGAATCCCGCTAAGACTTGGAACTGTTCTTCCATCATCACTGGAAATCAGTTCCTTGACATACAGTCCACCGGCGCAGTGTACACGAATAATGGCATAATCCTCATTGATTTCCTCAAGTTCCATTTCATGAACATGCCTTTCTCTAACAATGTCCGCCCTTCGATGCACAACACGTAGAGGTGTCTGCTGTTTTATATCTGATCCTGCGAGATGCTCAACTGCATATATAAGGTTCTTTTCTGAAACCGGCTCTTTGAATGTAACTTTAAGGTTATAAACTTTATCCGCCTTTGAAGACTTTAGTGATTCAATTACTTCTTTGGAAGCAAATTTAAGTCCTTCTACTTCAATTTTACCGCCAGATTTCTCATTTATTTTATTTTCAAGCAACCTGAGATCCGTTTCTCTGAAGACAGGATCAACTGCTTCCACAACAAAAGGTCTGCCATTGCCAAGCATCAGGGCATCTATATCCTCACGGCCTGCACCATGAAATTTTGTCTCTGCACATCTTGTGGCCTCTATGACATGCTCACGTATTAATTCATCTACTGATACTGGATATTGTTTCCCGGTAAATTCACAGGATTCACAACCCCTGCCTCTGCATTTTCTACAGGGCCATCTTGTCTGAGGAATACCTCTGATAAGTTTGCGATACCTTCCGTAAATATATAGTGACCTTACCTGCAGTTTGACATTGTTTTCTGCTATATCCAGCATAACGACAACATCAGGATATTCAAAATTCACCTCTTTGCCTGTTTTCTGTGATATGATTTTACCGATCTCTCTGTTAAGTTCTGATTTAAGTGGTTCTGCATATAATGTTCCTGATTCGGTCCAGAGTATCTCTTCGTTTTCACTCAAAAGACCACTGATAATCGTACCAACCAGAAAAGTTGAATATTCATATTTGGAAAGTTTTGACAGTGCCATTTCAGCCCAAGTATCCAGTTCTTTAAAAAGGCCATTGCATACCCAGCATGTATTTCCTTCAGTGCTACTCAAAAAAGAACTGTCCATTCCTTCTTTTGAAAGTCTGTCAGCTTCCATTGTAATAGATAATTTCAATGCCCTCCCACGTTCATCATTTGTCAGGCCCGTGGACAATTTACCAAATTGCCTTCCAAGACAGTGATCGCAGATAGGACCTTCTGCGATTATTTTCTTAGAAATCTCAAGTATATTCATTTTATCACTCAGTCATCCTGTATATTATTGATACCAGTTTATCAGAAAAGGGAAAATGGTCTCCACACACTTAAGCTTAGCCAATAGACCGGCATGAAGTCTGAACCATTACTTTAGCTGATCAGTTAAAGGAATTATTTATCAACTACCAACCGGTCCAGTTCATTGTTTATAAGGGTTATGCAATGATCCGTATGCAATGAAAGAGGACCTAATGAAATTACATAAGGTTCATAGCCAGAAATCAATTTTTCCTCATCTTCATTAACACCCATATCATCACCAAAAATAAAGATTCCATCATCCATAAGATGAGCAGACGCCCTTATATCTATCTCATCCTCTTTCAAATAAAAAATATTGCGTCCTGTATCCCTGAACTCTTCCATAAGCATCTCAAGATTTCCTTTTCTAATCCATACACCAGGTGTTGATTGGACCTGGATATCACTTATATTTTTCTGAAGAGACTTTTTTATCAATGATCCACTACTTCGTTCATCTGGATTCAGATATTTTAAGGAGCTGCCCTCAAACCGAACAATAATTCCAGGATCCGGATCTCCAAGCAGAAGCAGGTGTACCCGTACATCCCTTCTCATATCATGAGAGAGGAACAAAGCAGAATTTATACATCTGCATAGCACATCCATCCTTCCTCCTGATCCGGGCAGATCATTCAATGAAAAATCCGGAGATGTAACAGCCCTGTGCCCAATAATCACAAAATCGCGCATGGTTTATAATTATATAAATGATATATTAACCTTTTGTATTGTTAGATAAATGTTAAATATTCCGGGAGGAAATAAGTAAATATGGGCATAAAAAATCTTGAAGAATTTGCCAGGAAATATGGTCAGGACTATGAACTATTTTACGACTATTTAATTATGAATGGTTTGAGTCGTAACTCAATACAATCAAAAATGTTAGCTTTTAAAATATTAAAATCAATTACAGCAGGAATTGATCTTTCAAATCTTACTGAAAAAGATATTTTAAAAATCAGAACAAATATAGTTAAAAGATATCCTCAAGAACAAACACAGGCAATGCTTCAGATTGTACTCAGGCAGTGGTTGGACTGTTCAGAACAGAAAGACCTGATTGAACTTGTTAAAATTTCCAGGATAAAAAGTAATAAAAAGCTTCCCGAGGAAGTATTGACTCGGGATGAAGTTCAAGCTCTTCTAGATAACTGCAATCATCCAAGAAACTCAGCTTTAATTGCATTGATGTATGATTCGGGTTGCAGGGTTGGCGAATTACATGATATGAGAATAAAAGACGTAATCTTTGATGATAATGGTGCAGTTGTTACTTTTCCAACCGGTAAAACAGGCTGGCGTAAAAATAGAGTGGTTTTTGCTGCTTCTTATCTAAGGGTATGGTTAGATCATCATGAACACAAAGCCAATCCGGAAAATCCACTATGGTATACATTCAAACGAGACTATAAAGGGAAAAAGGAAATACAGCCTCTGAAAGCAAGTGCTGTTAGAAAAATGATCAAAGAAACTGCTGAAAGAGCAGGCATTCAAAAGAGAGTACATCCTCACCTATTCAGACATACCAGAGCAACCGAACTTGCAAATCATTTAACTGAACAGCAACTGAAAAAACAGTTTGGGTGGACACAGGCTTCCAACATGGCTGCCCAGTATGTTCACCTAACAGACAAAGATGTGGATAATGCAATATTGAAAGCATCCGGGGTTGAAGTTATTGAAAAAGAAAATGAAAGAGAACTTAAGCCAGTAAGATGTGAGAGATGTAAAGATCTAAATCCTCCCGGCACCAGTTTTTGTAATAAATGTGGATACCCAATGGCTGAAGAAGCATCCATAGAACCAACTACAGTACTTGCAGAAGCCATGGAAAATCCTGAGTTTAGAAATGAAGTTACTAAAATGCTGGCTGATATGTTTGAAAAGAGTAAAAAATAGTTAAAAAAATATCCCAAAACTATTCATGGACTCAGAGTAAGTTCAGGGATATTTTTCACATCTGTAAGTTACAATGGCTGTGTTAGTCATCTCCATATAACTTGAGAAAAGCCTGAGCCATTGCTCTTTCAATGGGTACACCCGTTTCTGCCAGAATTTCAATAGTTTCTCTATTTTTGTTACAATATTCAGAAAATTTTGCTTTGTCAGTAGGCTGATTAGATTCCATATTTTCCTCACAGAATTCTATTTTCAGAAACTATTCACAACAGTTCTTTATATCATAACAAAAATTCATCCAGTCTTTCAATCACTCAAGTCTTTCAATCATTCAGCCATTCAACAATTCAAATCTTCAAGTTATTCAAAAGACACTGTATATTTAAACTTGAATATCAAATATTTTTACAGACTTATTAAATCACCATACTTAGAAATTATTTAATTTATATTAAAAGTTACGTTCAATAAAGAATTATAGTTGTTTATTATTAATAATATACAATATTTGATGCTAAAATTGTATTATAGTGTTTAATATTAGTTTATATGTTTTTTGTAACAAATAATTGGTTTAAAATAAAAATAATATTCTTAAATAGCTTTAAAAATAATATTTATAAATTTAATGGATTCCATTGGAAAATGCATCCTATACAGTCAATAAAAACAATTTTCAAAATTTAATTTTGTTTTTTTAGTGAAATATAATATAGTTCAACAAATCTGCTTTTAGATTGAACTTGATATATTTCAACTCTGTATATTCAATTTATAATATGGATTTAATACACTTCAAGCATGATATAAGCAATTATTTTGAGAAACTATGTCCGATATAAGAATCCTAAAACACTTCAGTAATCAGTTTTAACTGAATTTAATATTAAAGTCAATCTTTTAGAAAAAACACTACAACTTTCAAATTAAAATCCAATGTTTCCCCTATTTAAAGCTCATGGTTGGATTTTTAGACTATAACCCATAGTTAACTATGGAGTTGATAATAAAATTTCAATAGAAGTTATTTTGAAGCTTTTTAAGAGAACTTGTTTCAAAAATATAAATTATAACTTCCCTGAATCATAGTTTTGGGATGGATAGTGAATGGAGTTTAGGATCCCTGTGATGTCACCGGAGTGGTCTTTCACATAAGTGAAAGTGGGGTTCAGAAAACCGCCATGAAAGAATTAATGTAGTCTTTAAAGAACTACTAGACTTTGTATATTTCATTTTATGTTGGAAAAATGTATCAAGGCTTTAAATATGGACATCATTGTATTTCACTCATATCCAGCTTTTCAACATATTTATCTATTTCTTTGTTGTCAGCTACGTTGTTTAAGTCTTTCATGATTTTCTCTACATAATTTTTTATGTCGTTTCTTTTTTCAATTCTTGCTATTTCAAAGACATTTTCTTCTATTGAGGCTTCAATTGTCACTAGATAGCATGAATAATAAGGCTCATTGCCTTTCTGAACTTCTAATAGAACATCAGATATGTAATTTCCCCACATCGAATAATGATCAGTTTCTTCCCCACAGGAAAACCAATTGTCCATTTCGCCAGTTAATCTTACTTTGTCATCATCTTTAATCTTAGATCCCATAATTATCTAAAAATATTATGGATTAACTTTCATAAAAAGTTTCTTAATATAGCTCTGTAGAATTTCTTATTAAAATTCACTTGAATCAATAGCAACAATGTGTTATCTCAAAGAAAACTGAAAGTCGATCTAATATAGACTCTCTATGTAGTTTATACTCAGTTTCGTTGAAACTTTGTTTCAACTCAAGTCTTAAAGAAGTATTACGAAGGTGAGCAAACAAATCTGGATCATCATTCATGTTGTGAAATCTAAAATTATGATTCTGTGAAATAAATTATCCGAACAATAATTATTAAGGAGTTATATATTTCTGTATTACGCATTAACATCTTGCATTTGACCTCTTTTTACCTGATTTCTAAATAAAATATATGAGATTTTACAGCAAGATAGTGACGCTGTCGACTAATATCAACTGAACATTTAAATCCGAGATATAGGTACATTTAAAATATTATTAGTTATATAACTAGATTGTTAAATAAATAGCCATGTGGGGAAATAACGTGCTAAATATCAAAAAAGAACTAATTAGTAATATCGAAAAAGAATTGTACGTTAAAGTGTTTCTAAATGAAGGAGTCATGGTTGAAGGTTACGTATCAAACTTTGATGATGATATGATCCTATTGAAAAATAAAAATGTTATTTCAGGTATATCTCTAAGTTCAATACATTCATGGCAAGTCTATAATGATAAAGAGCAAAAAAATACACCACTTAAAGAAACTATATCTGATGAAGGCCAAAAAGAAAACTACAACAAGATAAAGCTACAAGAGCCTTTTATTGATACATATAAAAAGCTATATTTATTCAAAGAATCAAACGATTCTATCCTTTTTAGAATGAATCCATATGAGCCTATATCTAAAGTACCAGATTTCTTGAAAAATAATGATGATAGCTGTAGCAGGTCAATTTGGGATAGAGTTCTAGCTAAAATAAACATCCCTAATGTGCATAAAGATAAGGAAATCGAACAGCTTTCAAATGAATTTGCTACACTTCTAAAAAAATATCCGTCTCAAAGTATACTCGAATATAACCTTGGTTGCCTTAAACTAAAATCATCTAATTATCCTTCGGCAGCAAATCATTTTGACAATACTCATATTCTAAGTTCTGACAGAAAATCACTTTATAACTCAATTTATGCTCATCTTCAAGCAGGTAACAAGGAAATGGTCACACTTAATTTAGCTAAATATCTTTATGCTGAAACTAATCTAATTGACAATAAATTTTGGTTTGAATTTAGTTGTTTATGTAAAGAGAGCAAAGAGTACTGGATGTATACCTCAGTTGTTGATAGTATCTTAAATCATATAGAAGATATTGAAAACATTAATTTAATATTTGGTTCACTCTTTTTTGTTTATGAGGACGTTTCTATTCTTCAAAATAAATTCCAAGAAAACGGTGAAGAAATAAAAGTGCTTAATAAAGATATGGAATCTACAATAGCCGTTATCCAATCTTTTTTAGATGACGTTCAAGCAATGGACATATGGATCAAAAATGATAATTTCAATATTTGGATGATGGGAGAAAGTACGGATTTAAGATCAGCAAAAGATACTGATATCACGCAGAATAATGATTCGTCTATTAACTTGGACTATGATTGGGAATATGATGTATTTAGGTTAAAAAGCCTATTCAATGAGTTTCATTATAATTTTAATCGAGGATCCATATATCGATGTATACCTGTAAGCCCTGATAATAAACTGGGTTATGGTTTTTTACGTGATGATAGTACAATGAACGAAGTTCATTTCTTCTACGATAAAGTAATTGGACTTCAATACCTAACTACTACAGTCGAAATCAATGTTCCTGTACTTTATATGGCGGTACCTACAAATGAAAAAAATACATCTGTTGATTTATCAGCAACTATCATCATTCCAATTGAAACTTTGGATAATATTTGGGAATCAGCTTTTTTGTTTGCTAAAGAAAAAGATTATGAAAGTGCATTGAATGAACTGAATACCATCCTAAAATATCATCCGGAATATCCAGGAATAAATGATAGAAAGAAAAAATGGGAAAAGCTATTAGATAAAAATGAATGTCGTTTTAAAAGAAACTTTAATTTAAACTTTAAGCCAAAAAATGAACAAGATTGGACATGTTATATCAATACATTATTTGATGAAAAACTTTATTCTGAAGCTATAAGTTATTATGATAAAATTTCAGCAACTCCAGCTAAATCTAGTTACTTATTTAGAATAGGTTTACATCATTATCAGAAAAAAGATTTTAATGCAGCAATTAGTTTTTTGACAAAAGCAATTGATAAAAATCATTTTTATTATAATGCATATTTTGCAAGAGGATTAGTTTATTTTAAAATTGAGAAATACCATGAAGCTTTATCAGATTTTGCAAGAGCATTAGATCTCAGGCCGGATCATAAAGATGTATGGGTTCATTATGCATTATCTCAACAACTCGTTGGTAAATATGATCATGCATTAAATAGTTATGAAAAAGCACAAGCAATCGATTCAACTGATTGGAATGTTCGTTCACTTAAAGCAGGGTTATATATAAAAATGAATAAGATTAGTGAAGCATTGAAAATTATTGATGATATTCTTGAAAATGGTGATCCAGAAAATCCAGAAACTTTGTTCTCTAAGGGCTATGCACTTCAAAAAATAAAAAAATATGACGAAGCCCTTTTTTACTTTGAAAAAAGTTTAGAGATTAAACCTAGCAACATTAAAGTTATCACAAAAAAGGCATACACATTAGCACGTCTTAACAGGTTCGATGAAGCTTTGTATGAAATTGACCATGCCATTAATATGAACCATTTTAATTCAAGGTCTTGGTATTACAGAGGTGTGATTAATTACTTTGCAGGTAATTTTAAAACTGCTAAAAATGATTTTGAAGAATCACTGAAATTAAAACCAAATGTTTCACGCGTTGAAAGTTGTCTTGATAAAACCAAGTTGGAATTAAAAAGTATAAATGATGATGAGAATATAAAAGAATTAGTTAAAAATTGTAGTGATAAATGGTCACTTTAAGAGTTGTATTATTGAAAAATGAATGGAGAGTACCACAATAATTAATATACCCTCTAATTTAACCTATTTTTCAACATATTATTTACGAGGTTCAACATGAATAAGTTTCTATTCGTATGTACTGGAAACCTGCAAAGATCACCAACTTTTGAGATATGGTTCAAAAAAAACCGTCCAGAGTATGAAGCAAAGTCTGCAGGAACAAGAACATTGCATTTTGATCCTGATACTAACCAGGTCAATGATGAACTCTTAGATTGGGCAGATATAATTTTTTGTATGGACTTGGAACAGCATTTATACATATATATAAATCATCCAACATATCGTGATAAATTAGAAGTTATAGGGGTTTCTGATCAGTACGATAGATTTTCTTTAAGACTTATAGATATCATAGAGCATTGGGTTCAGCTAAAGAGGCTTTGATAACTAAAATAATCTGCCAAAGCCCTTAAAAAATATATTCTTGTGCCTTAAAGATTAATGACTTTTTTGTTGTAACTTTTTATCGACTTTTATGGTCTGTGCATATTTGGCTCCACCAAACATGATAAGGAACTCCAGTATCTTTTTCATGTTTTGCTTTATAGTGTGCATCTATTCCATCCCAACCATTCCCTTTAAATATATGATTACAAATTGGACACCTTCTTGGATGTGTGATGTTTTTACCCCAACATGGACAATTTGGATTGCAATTTTCATTCACTTCTTCTTTATAATTACTATTGTTAGCTGATACTAAATTACTTCTTTGAACTATGCTATCTTCAATGACTACATTCACATCACAATTACCATTAACATCGCACATATCTAACAAATTAGTATGTTGTACAACAGAATCTTTGACATATACATTAACAATCTTATTTTTTGAGATTGATTCCAAAGTTTGCTTTAACTCTCTTCCAATTTCAGCAAGTAGACCAGTTAAAGAGTCAGCATTATTAGTCGCTGCAAATAATTCAATTCTATTATTTCCAGAGAAAATAGAAATTTTGATAATAATATCGTTGTTGTTTACCTTAGTCTTACCGTAATACCATATCTCAGATCTTCTTTTATCTCTTGAACTTAATGTGCTCACATGCTTAATATCATGTTTTTGGAGAACTTTATGACTCAGATGAGTAATATTGTTGATATCAAACCCATCACTTATCTCATAAATACGGTTATCTCTACTTGGAAGCTTTTCAATAAATTCTTTAAGTCTCCCAATATTGATGTCCTGATCAGTCTTCATGATAGGACAAATAACTCTTATCTCTTTTGGCTCCATCCATGTGGACTGCATGTTCCCCATATAATTTTGATATAGAACAATGCATTTAATATCAGTAGCTTTAGAGCAAGTGAGAGGTTCAAATAGAATCGTTAATGTCTTCGATTTACCACCAGGAATAGTATCCAAGATAAATTTACCATTTTTTTTAGAAATTTTTTCATTTTCAACTATATGCAATAAAGCTTCATCATAAATGAAGTCTAGAGAAACGTCACTAATTACATATTGGCTTTCATTACTGACCGAAATCTTGAACCTAATGTAACCTTGATAGAATTCTGTTTCTCTTTTGATATTAATGGGAAAATTTGTATAAGTTTCTGTTTTATGAGTATTAATATTGAGGTTGTTTTTAAAGCTTTTATCTAAATTATTAAATTTAGATGATTTGGAACCTGTAGGAGACTCAAATGCAACCCATCCATCTCCAAGTGAAACTTTATGTTTCTCAGCACTATTCATGTTACCAAACCTGGTTGCTTTCTTTCCACCTATACTGGCAGCAGGTTTTTTATTTCCATATTCCCCATCCTTATAAACATATTTCACTCCTTGATGGCAACCCCGCTCTTTAGCTTCTTCCACGACACTTTTGGGTACCGTTTTCCCTAACTCATTCTTCATCAAATACACCTTTTTTTGTCGTTGAACTCATGTTTACTTCTAAATTTTAAATTTGTTAGTAATATACATAGAACTTCCAAAACCAAGTTCAATTATCCTATTTTCATTTAGTAGTCTATCAATCAGGTCTTTTGAAGATTTTAAATTCAGTCCAGTTTCCTTGGAAAGGTCATTCACAGTAAACTTTTCATTTTGGCCTAAAAATGTATTGATAATTTCATCTAAAGAATATATATTATCAATCTTGTTATGCCAGAAAGAAAAATAAGTACTGCAGTTCACATTTTGATTGAATACAATAACATCGTGGTCAAGTTCATATAACAATAGAATTAAGCGAGGATGCATATATTCTCTAGCCCAAATCGTAATATCTTTATTCCAGCTAGAATTGATAAGACATAATGTTAAATATTGATTCTTGGGAACCGAACTAGAAATTGATTGTACGTATTTAATTATTTGAGTTAGATCATTTATAGGGTACCATACAGTATTCAACTTAAGTTTTATATTCAAAATCCCATCTTTTATCTTTCCAGTAATACTTTCTGAGGATACGTCAACTATCCATTTGTTTGAACCAACATAATCACCATTGGGTGTCATCTCTGGCTGATGATCTGAGTATTTACATTCAAGGCAATTAATATAAGTATTTAATTTAGATAACGTTTGAGGGGTAAATTTTTCTTCAATATTTTTGTGGTCCATATTTGTGTCAGTAGTAGTAGTAGTAGAGAAATTATTAGTAAAAGTACTATTGTCAATCACAGAACAATTAATATTATGATCTTCATTACTAAGGTTTAAATTGGCTTTGCAATTAAAATTATCAACAACTATCTGCTCAATCTTAATTCGATTTTTTATAGTTTTTTCAAAATCAAATAGGTCCTGCTCTATTGAAAATGCATCAATATCCCTGGTAAGCATCTCCATAGTTTTAGCAAGTCTTGACGAAACATCTACAAGTTCGTGTTCTCTCTCATAAAACTGGTCAAGATCACCATCATCTGATCCAAATTTGTATGTATTAGCAGAATCCATATCTAATATTAGCTGAGAGATAAGAGCCCTGATATCCCTTAGTTTGCAGCTGGTTTCTATATCCTTATTATGATACGTTCTCTGGATCAGCCGTTCTACAGTTTTATGTGCTCCTTTTAGTGAATTAAACGCAATCTGAGTATTATTTTTTTGAATTTGTAGAAGCTCGCTAGGAACATTTTTTTTCATAGGCCAGACCTACCCTATCTTATTTTTATTATGTTTGATATTAAGCTACACGTTCAAGTATGTCTTTAAAAATGCTTTCTTCGCCGCTATTTTTTATTGACCTTTGAGCTCCAATATACCAACTTTTTATTGAGGGACTTCTACGCAGAATGACTGTAGTAAAATCTCTGAGCTCAATATTGCGTATAAGTCCACCTTTTAATGCTTCATTTAGTGGTATATCCGCTGCTTCCTTACAAATTGATGAAATATCAGCACCAGAATATCCCTCAGTGTTTGCTGCTAGCTCATCCAGGCATAAATGTGGGTCGATCGGTCTTGACTCAAGATATATATTAAAAATAGCTAATCTTGCATCATGGTCGGGTTCAGGTATGAAAAGAAGTTTACTAAACCTACCAGGTCTTCTTAGCGCGGGATCAATATTCCACGGTTCATTTGTAGCTGCAAGGACAAGAATATCACTGTCAATTTGCTCGACACCGTCCATTTGTGCTAGCAACTCGTTGACCATTCTTTTAGAATAGTCTTTACTATCACTTCTTTTCCCAGCAATAGAATCAATCTCGTCAAAGAAAATTATAGCCTTTTTCGATTTCCTGGCAGTCTCAAATATCTGTTTAATATTTTTTTCAGATGATCCTACCCATTTACTAACTATATTGCTGGTCTTTACATTAATGAACTCAGCATCACATTCTTTAGCAGCTGCTTTTGCCATAAGGGTCTTGCCACAACCAGGGGGTCCATATAGAAGTATACCTTCTCCTGCTTTTTGGCCATAGTGCTGGTATAGTTCTTTATGTGTAAATGGATATATCATAGCTTTACGAATATCTTCTTTTACATCATTTAATCCACCAATGTCATCAAAACCTATTTTTGGTATTTCTTTTAAAACAAAATCGCTTTTTGATATAGACTCTTCATCTTGTTGATCGTTGAAATTATGATTTTCAGTCTCAACCTTAGTTGAATTGGGTGAATTGCTCTTAAGTGACTGTGCTTTTGAAAATAGGTGTTGTGCAATGTCACGCTGAGTGTTACGTTCGGTTCTATCAGTATTTATGCTGGATGCTTCATTGTACAGTTTAGAAGACTTAAGGTACAGTTCTCTAGCTTTTACAAACTGTCCCTTATCTTCAAAATCTTTTGCAGCTTTTGAATAGCCCCGCGCTTGAGCAGCTAATTTTATAGCAGATGTCAATTGAGTACCCCACATACGGTTCCTTACTTATACTCATTAATTTACATTAAATCAGGATTACTCATTTTTTTCAATCTCAGAATTGATCTTTTTTGCTAGTTCATCCTGCTCAGAAGTTTCGCTACTAAGCTCTGCCAAAAGTTCAGACCTTAAAGAATCCTGCATGTCATTGAGTTCTTCACTACCTCCCATAGCTGCATCCATTGTAGTTGTCATCATTGTACTTGCAGTATTAACTTTATCCATCGACATACGGATGTTAGTAACAGCGCTTTCAAGCTTATCTGTATCAAATCCAAGTTGTTTTTGCCAATGACCTAGATCTTCTCCGATAGATACCACTTCTTTAAGGCCCATTTGCATTTCTATAACATCTTTCATAGACTGAGCCATTTCAACCATGCTGCTTATGGTATTAACTTGTCCTTCCACCAAAGAATATCTCCTTGACGCAACCCTGTACTCTCGGTCATTACCGCTAGCTAAAGCTTCTTTTGCTTCTTCACGCGCTTTTTTTTGTTTGGATTTAAGTTCCTTTTCTCTTGTGGTAAGTCTTTGCTCAGAAACTGCTAATTTTGTTTTAAGTTCATCAGGAGACACTTCTTTTTTGAAAGGGTTCTTAATATTCATTACATCTCATCCTCCATTTTGTTCTGTTTTGCATATCTTATGCAAATTTTTAGAGCCTCTGAACGGTTGATAGCTATTCCCATTTCCACTAATTTATCAAGATAATCCTTACTATCTTCTGAGACTCTTGCACTAACTGGATATGATCTACCCATATTTCTCACATTTAAATTTTTGTACCTACTGTATACAATGGAAAACATTATATATAATACTTACTAAATAATTATATCAAGTATATTCATTTTAAGGTGGTATTGTTAATAATGACATTCAAATGGCAACGTGACAAGGATGAAGTCGCGAGACTTATTCCTAAAAAAATAGTTAAAGGGATTTTCAATAAACAGATTATACTGTCACCAAATGAAAGAGCTGTTCTTGTCAAAAATGGAGTAGTACAGGAGACAATCACTGATGGTAAGCTAAGTATTGGTGGCTTGCTCAACTTTAGGTCAATTGGAAAAGATATTGATATTGTGTTATTAGACATTAGTCCAAAAGATATCTCATGGGAAAAAGAAGAGTTATGGACTGCAGATTCTCATAAGGTCAACTGTAAAGGTATACTAAGGCTCAGGATAATAGATCCTACAAAAACTTTCAAGATGCTTTATGGTCATATGGTTGCTGAAAGTGATAATGGAAAATCATTATCAACTAAAGATATCTATACTGTCTTCGAAAGTGAATTGCTTTCACATGTACTTGAACCTGAAGTGAGAGCCTTAAATGCCCAGGAACTTTATGGTAATAAAGACATACAAGTAAAGATGGAGAGCGAGCTTGAAGTAAAACTTAAATCAACTCTATCTCTATGGGGTCTTGAGCTTCTCAAATATAATCTACAATGGGACCTTGGTACCTATGAAGATATCATGCATGCAAACCAAGAGTTTCAAGTAAAAGAAGAAATTGATGAACTTGAGACTCTTGCTGTCGAGGGTGAAGCTGAAAGAACTGGAAGGCTGAATGTAGCTCGGATTCGAGCTGACCAAGCACTTTCTAGTGAAAAAAACAATTTTGTACGTGATCAGAAATATAAAGATGTTAGATCTCAAGTAGGTATTGAGAAAATGCAGTTCGAAGCTGATATACAACAAGCAAGAGAAGCTATCGCATTAAAAGAGGAGCTAAAACTTGCAAAAACTCGAGGTAAAAGGACAGAACTTGAAGTCGATCAAGATATGAGAGACCGTGAGCATGGTAGAGATCTTGAGTATTTGAGTAAACTCGCTGAAGCCGGTGGTCCCGAAGTAGCTAAGACTGTTAGTGAGGGTAGAGAGTTAAGTAGAATGACAGCAGAACAAATCGAAGCAATTGCTAAAGTAAAACAGAGTGAAGTCTTAGCTAGAGAGAATAAAATCGAGTTTATGAAAGAGGTAGAAGACCGTGAACGCATGAATTCATACAGGCGCCAGGAACTCGATGCTGCAATGATGTCTGCTGCAAATAGCAATGATAAGTATATAATTTCTAAAAAATGCTATGAATGTGGTACAAGAATATCTTCAGATGCAAGATTTTGTAGCCAATGTGGGAGAACACTCTAAAAATATTTATATAATTAAATTGTTTTATTTTTTAACTCAAAGAAATTAAGATTTTGATTCATTTATCAGTATCATTTATTATTCCTTATATATAAAAATAAATTAAATTGTAGTGAAGGCTTAAACTAGATTGATATGATTAAAGATGCAAATGAAAATAACCCTTTAAGCAACAGGACATAATAAGTTATAAAGTGATGACGAATTATCATTTTAATAAATACATAGATTGTGTCACCATTTTGCTGTAAACTCTTCTGTCTTTCACTTTACTTAACTAGTCAATATTTATCTGTACGTATCTATACTTAGAGCTTGGATTACTGATAGAGTAGTTCTTTTTTAAATTTAAGGAAATCGAACTATTCCAAAATATACTTATAGTCTGAAACTATCTACTTTTAGAAACAAAATGACAGATATTGACATTAAAAGAGGTTATGAGATTTTAACTGATAATAGTTTAAGGTTAGGTATTCGTATAACTAACAACACTAATTCAGTTATTAATAAAGTGCAAGTACTACTTGACTATAACGACTCTTTATTTCAGCTCATAGGTGAACGATTTCAGAGTGTTGATAGTATTCCCCCAACTGTTCCTAGAACACTCGAATTTATTCTGAAACCAATTGGATGTGTTCATAAAGAATATATTGAAGCCACCATTACATATCGTGATCAAGAATGGAAAAAGCATATCTTGACGATGGAACCTAAAGAAATTCATTGTGTATGCCCATTCTTACGAGCAAAACCAATGTCAACTTCTAAATTCCTAGAAATATTTTCTACAGGAACTTCGGTTGATAAAGGATTGAACATTGATGGGATTGGTATAGATAAGATTAGATCTATGTTCATGGAAACATGTAATAATCGGTTATACCAGGTTGCAGAGCGCAATATAGAAGACGGAAAAATCTTATATTTATCTAGCGAGTCCATTGGTGAGAAAGCAACTTATCTGCTTACTGTTTTGATTAAAGAAAATTCGGGTATTACTCAGGTAATGTTAAGGGCAGTTTCAGATAAAGAGCATGGATTGCATGGATTTGTTAATGAGATTATCACAGAAATACAACATTTAATATCTACACAAAATTCTGCAAAAGAGATTGGCCATATTAAGAACGAACAGGTAATAAACATTATAGATTCTGTTGTTCAAAGGAGTAATTTTGAAACCCGCGACAATAAAAAGAATATTAATGTCGAAGAGAGCATAATTCAAAGCAGTTCTTTTACAGGCCTTCCAAGTAAATCCAATTTTTCTGGAATGGAAGATATTAGTCTACATATGGATAAACCAGTAAAAAATGAAGATAATATAAATGCACTTTCTTCCCAAAAAGAATATGCAAATTACTCTTCAAAAAGAGGTTTGTCTTTAAAAGATTCAGGCAAATCAATAATTCCTTATATAGGTGCAATTGGACTTATATTGGTATCTTCAATTGTTTTTATTTCTTTCATGGGTTTTGAGCCTGTATCTGATGTAGATGTGAGTTCAAATTTAATGGCTCAAGAAAAAGATATGTCAGCTACAATTGGATATGTTACATGGGATGGAGAAGTTGCAAGTACAAATGTAATGAAGCAGGTACTTGAACAGGCAGGATATGATGTAGAGATCATAGCTGTGGATGCAGGACCTCTTTATCAGGGACTTGCACAGGGCCAGTTTGACTTTACCACCTCAGCATGGCTTCCACATACCCACGGTCACTACATGGACCAGTATGGTGACAACTTTGTAGAAGTATCCACAAATCTTGAAGGCTGTAAGATCGGTCTTGTGGTACCTCAATATGTAACTATTGATTCAATCGAAGAGATGAACGATGTAGTCGATGAGTTTGATGGAAGGATTGTGGGTATTGAACCAGGTGCCGGTATTATGACCGCAACCGAGAATGCAATTGATGTATATGATCTTGAATATGAACTTGTGGCAAGCAGCAGTGCAGGCATGGCTGCAGAACTCAGGACCGCAGTAGCCAATGATGAATGGGTTGTTGTTACCGGCTGGAGCCCTCACTGGAAATTTGACCGCTGGGAACTGAAATACCTTGAGGACCCAGAACTGGTCTATGGTGAGGAAGAATATGTTGCAACCCTTGCACGTGCAGGACTCCAGGAAGATAAACCAGAACTCTATGACATAATATCAAGATTCTACTGGACCCAGGATGATATCCAGTCTGTTATGATGGATATTGAAGAGGGAATGGCTCCTGAGGATGCTGCTGCAAAGTGGGTGCGAGAAAATTCTCATAAAGTTAATAGATGGATATGATATTATTTCAAAACCTAATTACATTAACATGCATCCTCACAGTTATTAAATAAAATTAAATAATATCAATCCTAAATAAATTTTAGAGTTAATCATATATTTGGAGAAATCCATGGCGGATATTGATATTAAAAGAGGGTATGAGATACTGCCAGACAACAGTATCAAATTTGGAATTAGAGTCACTAACAATACGGTAACTACTATTTCTGAAGTTGAAACTATTTTGGATTACTCGGAAGAACTTTTTAAATTAGAGGGGGTCAAAATTAAACGGTTAGGTCAGCTTCCACCAAAATCTGAACGTACTGCTATATTTATCTTAAAACCATTAACATGCATTCATAATGAAAAAATCACGGCAACCGTTCTTTACAAAGATTCTAAGTGGGAACTGAACGTTGAAAAGATGAAAAGTAAATGTGTTGATTGCGTTTGTCCTTTTCTAAAAGAGAAACAATTAAGCCGAAAACATTTCATTGAAAAAAACTCACATGGAAAATCACTAAAACAATATCTTTATTTTAAAGGCATTTCTACCTCTCACCTGATCTCACTATTAAACGATGTTTGTGCTAATCGCTTATATAAAATTGAAGAATTTGAATTCAATGATGGGATAATGGTATATTATTCTGCCGAGTCAATCAGTGATAATGTAGATTATCTATTAACAGTTTTTGTAAAAAATATAGATGATCTTTGCGTAGTATACTTTAAAGCAGCATCAAATAAAGAGCATGGTTTATCAGGCTTCTTGAGCGAGATCTCATCAGAACTTAATCAAGTTGTTAGTACTGTAAAAAGTGCACAGGAAATTAGCTTTGTAAAAAAAGAAAATATAATCAACATTAAAGATTCTGTAATTCAACGAACAAATTTCAATAATAATCAGGATGTTTCAAATCTATGCATAGAAGATAGTGTTATACAAAACACTCATTTTTCTTCAACTAAACCTTCTAATAGCATAGACAATGAATATACAAGTCCCTTCGAATCCATTGAATCAGAAAACTCTGGCACAAATAGTGAATATTTTAGCGAAAAAAAGAGAGCAAATAATTTTGACAATAAAAAAACTTTTTTTTCAATATTCTTTCTACTTGTTATAATTTTGTCCATGGTACCTTTATTCGAAACCACATACGAAGTAAAAAAACCGATCTACACAACTGAAACATATATCAGTACTGAGCCACAAGAAAAAATCGAAACTTACATAGAACAAGAACCTTATGAAGTTTTAGAACAAGATTCGCGTACTATAGTTGATGAAAAAAGAACAGTTAGACCTGGTTACTATCTTTATTTTAAAAGATATATAGATAGTGATAGCAAAGTTAAAAATACTATCACTGGCAAAATTGTTGAAACTGCAGGCTATGATATAAATTTTTTTGTTTTCGATGAAACTAATTTTAAAAATTGGGCAAGTGGCTCTTCTTCTTCAAGGTACGTTAGTGCTACAAGAGTTAGTTCACATAATTTCCAATTTACTCCAAAGCAATCTGGGAACTATTATTTTGTCTTAGATAATCGATATTCATGGTTCACTAATAAAGTTCCTGAGATTACGGTTGAATGGAAATATGAGCACATTTTAACAAAATATCGAGATGTTGAAAGAGAAAGAACAATAATAGAATATGTAGATGTTGAGAAAGAGAGGGAAGTCACAAAATATGTTGCTGTTCAAGATAAGAAAAAGGCAAATTTAATTGAACTCTTAGTCGCTCATGATTGGTAAGATAGTCCAACATGAATCCGTATAGAGTTTTATATCAAATTTTTTTATATGCTTATAATTTGTAGATGTTAGATGTTGTATGCTTCACTTTGTGTTGCAAAAAGCGTATCTGGAGTTTTGAGAGTAGTTCCTACTAAAGAAAACATAAGTTGGGCACAAAAATATTTCCCCTGTTTGACTTTGAGATGTACGCCCGCAAAAATGGTTCTTTTTTTTTGAAAGAAAGTATGGAGAAGATATTAAGTTCAGAAAATTTTGAAGTCAGGTAAAAAATCAAATGCAAAATAATAATATCGAAAGGCACAACTGATTTTATAATTGTTATCCAAATAAGCACATCTACTGAGCTTTAATTTGCATCCTTCACATATTTTACATTCATTTTGTCAAATCAAACATTACTCTAAGTGTCCAAAATATTATAAGAAATATTGACAATAATGGGAAGGCGAAAAATAAATAATGCCTCATTATACAGGTTTGACGGTTTTAAACTAATTTTAAATAGAATTTCTTCTAGCATATTTCAAATTTTCATTTTCTTGCCAAATAAACTTATTTAAACTGTGGGTTTCGGGTTAAATCATATCTTCATAAAATACTTAATATACCAATTATCCTCAATATCATAATATCCGATACAAACAGATTCTAAATTTTTGAAACTGATTCTATTAAGCATGTTCTGGATTTGCGTTAAAGAAACCTCTGTTTCCTTATCATACAAAAATATGATTCTGGGTAGTATATGTCCGTGGTAATTCTTTATTATCATTTCTTCAAAGGACTTGTCAAATCTCTTTACTTTGTCAATTACAGTTTCGGGTGTTGTTTTGGTTTCAAATTCAATTATATTAGTTATTGAGAAGGCTGAATTTGTATTTGGATCATGCAGACAATATATTATATCAGGCAATATCAATCTTGACTCTCTTGTGCATGGATATGGTAGGCTGTTACTTCCCATTACTTTTTTCCAGTCCAGTTGATTGGATTTTTTAGTAACGGTTTTCCTGATTTTATCAAGCGCGTCATTGTGGGACAATTGTTTTGTAGTACAATCTTTGTATCCTTCACTACCATTTAATGTAATTGTAGCTTTGTGTGTCAGGCACTCCCTTTTCAATGAATGTGGACGATTGTGCTTTAGACACCAAAAATATTGTGGAGTTTCGGAATTTGTCTGATCTAAATCAATGTATTGTTTGTGATCCTCCCAAGTTTTCTTTTTTGGTCTGTGCCATGCTACCTTATGTTCTGTACTACATAACGAACAAGAATAATACATTTTTTTATTTAATTCCATGTTAATCATCTTCTTTTATTGAGCAAAGTATTCTTTTAAGCGATACATTGTTACATAGTCTAAGTATTCCACATTATCATATTTTGCACATTCATCAATCATTAACTGGGATGTTGTATCCTGAATTCCGACTACAACGATTTGTTTTTGTAGTTTATACATGGAAATATGACGGACAACAGGAACGAAATCTTTATCTCCACTCACCAAAAAAAATGTGTTGATATGCGGCTGTTCATACAATATTTTTAACATATCGCAAATAATCATTGGGTCTGCAAGACTTTTTTTATCTCCACCAGGAATTTCAAAAGATGGAGCATATTCAGTCTTGATACCTTTTAAGTAAAGATTGTATTGTAGACTACGATTATGTTTGCGTGTAGTATCTAAGTATAGATTGCTTAACACAATATGGCCATATTTTTTAGCTTCATCTACTATAATGTCAAAGTCACAGTATGTGTTGATAGCTTCATGTGACCCAATGTTAATATTGTCATAATCAATGAACATGGCGACATTTGATCCATCTGTTTCTGAGCTAGCCATTTGGATCACTCCAATTGTGGATTTGAATCAAAATAATTCCTACATGTTTCAGCAATGAATTCTTTCCTTGATTTATTATCTCTGGCTAATTCAATGACCGATGAAAGTGGCATAGGCATTGACAATGTGATAACTTCGGACTGCTTTACCCGTATTTTAAGCATTTCTGCAAGCATCCTGGAAATTGAACATATTATGTCATATATTTCAAGTTCATGCGAATAAATTGCCGAATTTTGATAGTCATCATTAGAAAGAGATTTTCTGACCAAGTTTGCCTTTTCATTTGCATCAAAAGAATCCGGAAGTAAATCACTATTAGAAACTAAAGTGTCATAAATGATTTTTTGTACATCTTCTAAGTATTCCAAGTTAGTACCTTGGAAAAAAAGACCATCATTTATAATCTCAATTCCATAGGTACCCAGGTCTAAAATTCTACCATTATCGCTTAAAACATCATTAAATATAGATTTAAATTCGGATGCATAATCACTTAATTTATATATTTCCTCAAAAAACAAATCATATGCATCGCCACCATACATAGAATCATTCAAATAACTATCAATAAGTCTATTACTATCAATGGAATCATCGTACAGAGCATCAAAAAAATCTTCTACCTCATCTAAATCTTCCAGAATGAAAAAACCAATTTCATATTCTATAGTGCACGTACTATTTTCAGAAGTAAGGTCAAAGACACAGTAGGCATATTGCTCAGTAAAGTTGCCATCAACGATGCGAATCAATTTATCAGTTAGGTTTACAGCATCTTTTTTGTCTATACCTCTCTCAGAACATTCTTTGAGGAAGAGTTCTCTCATGTATTTTTGGATGTAATTATGAAATGTTCCAACTATTGCATAATCGAGGCCTATACCTTAATTCCATCAAAATAAACTCCTGTTTTTCTGATTGAGCCCTTTTAAAGACGCAAATAAAATAAAATTTATCACATTCGGTCTATCAAAAATAGCGGTTGATAGAGTTCTAAATAATCTTAATTATTATTTCTACAACAAAAAAGAAGTTTTGAAATAGGTTCATTAGAAACAAAGACCATCTTTTTAGTAACAGCTTTTAATTTAGTGCACCAGAAAATCTTATTTTTACTTCACCTTAAGATCTCATGTATTGTGGATTTTGCAATAAAAAAGTGATTTAAGTTTACTGAAATGAAGAATTCAAACTAACCTGAAGTTATTGCTATAAGTTACAACAGTTAGGTTCCTAAAACATTTTCATAATGTTTATATTCTATAAGCATATAAATTTTATTTTGGTATTAAAAAAATATTGTGTAACTTCAAATGGAATTATGGAGTTGGGGTATTGGAGTTAAACCGTGATTGTGATTCTGGGGTAAATGAAAATGAATACAGATCTCAGCAGCAACTAAAGAGTCATTCAACTGATAAAAAAAGTGATGCTGTAAATTATTCCAATGAAAAGGAAATACTTCAGAGAATTGAAGATTTATTGACCGATATCATAAAAAAGAAAACTGAGTTGCAGCTTGATACTTTCTTTAATCATTTAAATGATGAACATGAGAGTTATTATAATTACGGTCTTGGTTTATTCTATTTAAAGCAAAATGACAAGAAGAGGTCATTGAAACATCTTTTATTCTCATACGACCAATTCAAAGCCACTGATAAATATGTCAGTGCCGCAATTGCATGTTCGAAAAGCATTGAGCAGAATCCTAAAAATGCTGAATTGCATAGAAGGATGGCAGAGATGCATCATCAATATGGTGCTTACAAAAAATCACTTGACTCGTATCTTGAAGCTATAGAGATATACAAGCAACAAAGAGAATGGACAAAAATAAAAAATCTATGTAATATTGCAGAATCGATCGATTCAAATAATCCTCTAATTTGTGAGATGTATGGGTATGCTTACAAGAACACTGCCGGAAAAAAGCCTGAAGCTATAAGCTACTATGAAAAAGCAAAGCAGATATATCTTAACTGTGGACAAAAAAAAGATGCTGAAAGGTGTAACAAAATAATGAATGAGATAATGTCAAGTTCGCGGGTTCAGGAACTTGATATTTCATATTTCACATCATATAAAAGAGATAACATTAATACAGTAGCTATAAGTGACGGCATACCTGTTGATGAATGGATAAACAGTAATCATACCAGTTCAAATGTATTAAAATTAGCCGAATCTGATGATATGCTATTGGATTATGATATTTATAAAGTGGATCGATCCATATGTCTTACCTTGGAAAGGACCAATGGAAGTTATAGACAATCATATTCAAAACTTGAGGATTTTTTCTTAAACCTCTTTTTCGAGATGCTTAGTCTAAGACAAGAGTCCTTTAATGATAGTAACAAGAGTTTCAACTATGATGAGTATTATACCGTGAAATCAGAATTCCTTGAGTTCAGGCAAATAATAAATCAGGCATTGGGTCAGGCTTACATGAACCAGGATTCTAGTTCTATTGGCACGATCTATACCACCCCTGCACTCTCATTATTGAAGAAACTGCTCAAATCAATTGACCCTGACCTTAATGAGGTACAGCTGGAATATATTGAGCAAGCTAAACATATTGCTGTACCAGGGAGTGCTTTATTTTACTTAGAACTGTTCACTCAATTAAAAAGAAAGGATATTATCTTAAAACTGCAGAGGTACACCAGTGATTATGGTTATAATGAGATATCGGGTTTGATTGATATACCTGTACTCCTTCTCAAACCATGGGACCATCAACTGGAAGCTTTCAAAGCATGGAAGAACAATCGATCAAGAGGAATAGTTGAAATGGCTACTGCAACTGGTAAGACTGTAGTCGGGTTCATGGCAATAGAAAATTTAGTGAACACAAACCAAAAGAATAGAAAAATAATTGTTCGGATAATAGCAAGTTCTACAGCTATACTGAACCAATGGAGACGTGAACTCATAGAGAAAATGGGGTTAATGGCAGATCCGAAATTAGATTATACATCCAGTATAATCTGTAAGGGTGCTCATATTAATTTCCAAACAGTTCAGCTTGTTATGAAAAGACCCGAGAGTTATGCATGTGATCTTTTAATAGTGGATGAAGTACACCATTTTGCTGCGGAATCTTTCAGAAACGCCTTAAAAGTTCCAACACCCAGAAAAATGGGTCTTTCAGCTACAATTGAAGGTAAAACTAAACTAGATTATTTGGCTAAATATCTGGGTCCCATAATTTATAGGTTCGACCTTGAAAGTGCAATTAAAGCCGATATACTCCCTAAGTTCGAGTGGAAATTGAATGTGGTATACCTTTCAGTAACAGAAGAAGAGGATTTTGAACAAATATCAAAACAGATATTATCATTATTCAACCAAGTTTCAAAGGATTATGCTACTATCAGGAAGATAAGTAAATCTGAGATTACTATCACTAACTTATATCATTTTGTAAGATTAACTGAAATTGCTAGATATAAAAAAATAGGATTGCCAGATGAATGGAAGGCACTGCAGGCTAAATTGCAGGAAAGAAGGTGGATCATCCATAGGTCACAACCTAAGATCAACAAGGCAATTGAACTTGCTTCTTACTATCTGGAACTAAAAAAGAAAATAATCCTTTTTGTCATGGATATTAATACTTGTGATCTGGTGGCCAGTGAACTAGAAAAGAAATACTCGAATGTTTATGTAGCACATTCCAGAATGAAGGATGCTAATAGAAGCATACTATATTTCAAGAAGGCGGCTTCGGGGATACTCATTGGAGCTAAGATGCTTGATGAAGGTATTGATATACCCGATGCAGAGGTTGGGATAAATGTATCCTCTACTGAATCCAAACTACAGCTTGTACAGAGGCTAGGTAGAGTATTAAGGAAAAAAGAGAATAAAATTCCGATATTCCATCATTTCATTGGACTACCTTCAACTGGCTCTTATGTGAATTATGAAGATAATATCAAGTTTATGGAAGAGCTGTCTAATATCCAGGATATTGCGCTTCATTTAGGTGTTGAGACGGAGATGAATTACGAGACTGATCAGCTCCTAGATGTTCATAACAGTGCCGAAACAATGGTCCATGAAACTAATTTTGGTGATAAGGTAGGTACTTTATATTTAGGTAATATTCTAAAACAATTTAAAGAAAAAGAAGTCCACCAAACCATATTGAGACGATTGGGCCTATTTGATCCTGATAAAAAGATATCAGATGAGGAATGGAGGCAGATAGTGCGAGAAGCGTTTGGAATTAAAGATGAACTATACTTGAACGTACCTGGATATTGGTGGGTGCTTGTTATCGGAGATAGGAATGCTAAGAAGATATCAAAGCTGCTAAAGAGTCGGTGTTAGTAGATAGAGAATAGTTGGAACCAACAATTACTCTAAGTCATTTATGGAAAAGACTTAGTTTCCTGAGATGATACCTTAAAGATGTCTCATAAGAAATCTCAGGATAGTGTTTTGATACAGAATGAACTGGACTTTATCCACTGCCATACATATAGCAGTGTAGAATATATCTTTGGAGCTAAGTTGACCGTTTATCTTGATATCGATATTATTGGAAATATGCAGCAATTTAAATCAACATATTAGAGCTAGTTATATTATATTTCCATTTTCATTTGTACGATGACACCAACTGGGTCTCCGTAATAAATTGAAAGTATCAATGAATTTAGGACTCTCATCCCTATCACCTTTTAATTCATTTATTGCCTCTTTAAAAATACCCGTTGGGTTATTTACATCCCATAATGGATGAACTACTAATGCTGAATATGAATCTGTAAAAATACATGGAAGTTTCCCTCTTAGCTCAACATTACCATTGAATGCAAAAGCATAACTTTCAGCCTCCCTATAAATAAAATTTAACCAATCATTCCCATAAATATTGGTAAATTCAGGATAATGATAGTCTGCTTCTTTAAGCCCACAGGAATATGATGATGATTGTAGTACCCTAAGGTATGAAGTACCTAATCTCCAGTCTAACAACCCGTGGTAATGCATGTTCCTATATGACATAATGCAATTATAACATGCAGAATCACAACTATTAGCATGCTTTTCAGAGAATAATTGAGATGAGAAGGAACTGGCATACTTTGGATGCAATATATCATCTAGAATATGTTCAAAATTATCATTTATCCAGCTTGCAAAGCCTGAACCGTTCTGTAACCTATCGCTCAATGTAATATCCCCAACATATATGTTGGAAGCAATCTCAGCTCGCTGGAAATTACAAAGTTCTATTTCCTCTGTATCTATGTCCAGTAAATTTGAAAGATAAGATTTTATTATAAAACTAGCTGAGTAAAGTGCCGCTCTAACACCACCAAAAACCATATAGTTTGCTTTTGGTCCAGTGATATTTTTCACTGGGTCCAAGGTGATACCAGGAATGATTTTTTTGGGTCTAATTTTAAGGACATCGGTTATTTTACTTGAAGCAAGTCCAATCTTTTCAAAATTAATATTTGAAATGTCTGATTCATCGGCAACCTGGTCAATATACTCTTTTGCTATCCATTGATTGTTAAACCTTAAATAACGTCTTTCATTGATTTTTTGAGTATCTGAAAGGTCATCATTTGAATATCTATTTTTGTTGGTAGTAATGGTGGCTCCTTCAAAAAGTAGTCCATTATTATCATTTATCGACCATGTATGGCATGCGGGTTCAAAGCTGGTTTCACAATTTAAGCCATTTCTTTCATTGAATCTTGGATTTCTAATGTCAGCTAACGATAATTTAAATTTGAAGCTACTAGTAGTGAATTTCTTTTTTTCATTACCTAATGAAAAATTAGTTCTGAATGCAAGAGGTGTAGCAATTTCTATAGATTGAACAAGCTTCTCATCATTTGCTTTACAATAAGGACAAACATATTTCTCTTTGCATGGTAGATTATCAACTTCCACTCGTCCACACACTTTACATCTACTTAAACACCATCTATATGGGAGAGGAGGCGCTGTAGGATTCACCAGATTCCATCCACCTTTATGGCTGTACTTGATTGGTTGTGTGAAGCCTATTGCAGTATGAACAGCCTTATCTTTAGTTTTTTGGGCACCCGGTGCAAAATCACTGATTGCAATTTCAAGGTCTCGATCTATGACCTTAGCTTTCTTCTTTTTAAACCCATGATAGAGCAACCTTTGTTTTGAAGGAAGACCATATAAGGGAAGTATTCCTGCCTCTGAAAGCCTTTCTGCAAGGGAAACACTTGTAAATTCTTGATTATTTACAGCTGAAGTGATTAAATCAGGTAAATCATCACTTAGATAATCTAATAGCTCGCTCTCAATATCAGGGTCATTAGAATCTATAAGGGCTAATATTATTGACTTTTTAATATCTAATGTCATAGAATTGCTTTTATCAAGCCAGGAGCTTATTTTTGGTCCAGTTTTGTCCCATGTCAGATCTGATTGAGTAGAGTTTTCGGCATCTTCAAGAAATGCATACCCAAATTCTCCATGAATGTCGCCTTTATTCTGACAATGCCACCACCTAATACCTATAGCATAAAAAGCGACTTTTAAACATTCTTTGGATAGCAGTCTTTTGACTATTTGAAGCTGGTCTTTACCCGTGGTTATAAAAGGAACTGGTGGCGGGTCTATTATGATTCTTTTTGGATTTTCGTAATAATAATCGTCATGAGTTCTACCTCCACGACAAAGGGTCAAAGCTATTGAGAAAGGATGCTCTCTTCTTCCTGCTCTACCCACTCTTTGTTGGTAATTGAATCTTTCTGGTGGCATGTTGGCAAGCATAACTGATTGTAAGGTTCCAATATCAACACCTACTTCCATTGTTGTAGTCACACTCAACATATCAATAGTATTTATTTTTTCATTATAACCATCGTTATCAGATTCCAAGAAAAAACCACGGAAAAGCCTTTGTCTCCCATGTTGATCATCCGTTTGACCTGTGAGCTCTTCACAATGGAGTCTTGTAGGTTCACGACCTTGAATTGCTGGCAATGCAAGATAGTTAGATGCCCAAATATCATGACACTTAGCCGTTGGCTCTTTAGCTAGTTTTGATTGACAATTTGAGCACACACCTGCTGAAAAGTGTAAATGTATTCTTCCACAGTTGGAACAAGTCCATACAGGATCATTTCGTTCACTTGATTTTATCCAGAGTTCTCCTGTAATCAAAAATGCTTTATTGTGTCCAGCTTCTTCAATAGTTCTATAAAGAACGTCTAAAAAAACACTTTCTTCAACACAGCGAGGATACTTTTTTACGACTTTAGTAACATAATGCTTTACTTTTGGCAATCCAGATTCAAAGCTGTGAATATTATAATCTCTATATTGAGGATTTGAGTTTTCATGCCGCCATTGGTCTCCTAAAATACGAATAATAGATGAGCAAATTTGTTCTAATGATAGTGAATCAATTCCACATTCATTAGCAATTTCATCCAAACGTTCTTCAGTAAAGCCAACTGTAGGATAACCCAATCCAGATGATTCAAAGTTAAAATATAATCTATCAAATAGAATTCGTGCAATTTGGCTTCTAACGGATTGATACATTCTATTTTTTTGAGCAGTAAAATCAGGCGAATATATCTTTTTCCAGGTAAGATTGTTTAAATCAAATAACTCATGCCATGGTTTCCATTCATTATTCCATTTAAAGTATTGATCTTTAATAGTAGGTCCAGCAGGGTTAATACCCAACTGAATCATGTCATGAATTAGAACACCACATGTCTCTTCGCTGGAATTTGGTGGTCTATCGATTAAAGAAGATAATTTTATTTTGTTTGTCTCAGATGTCTTTTGAAGAGTGGATAAATCAACTTTTGCAAGTTCTGCCTTTTCTTTAAATAATTCCTTATAGACCTCATTACTTTCATTTGCAAATATCTCTATAGTTTGATATTTCTCAAATATTTCTTTAGCTTTAATATGGTTCTCACGGATAAAGTCCGTTATTTCACATGTATTTTCAATCTTTTCTGATTCAATCATTGAATATAGAATGTCAAAAGTGATGTCAACTATTCTTATATCCTTGTTCAAATTTTTGATGAAATTTAAAAAAGTATAAGATGAATTGGTGGAATTTCTAATATGTTTTACAAATAAATCTCTAAAAAGCTCTGAGAAGTGGCTTGATTCGATGTCTAAAGCCAAGTCTGCGGCATCCTGGCGACTGTCTGAGAAAATAACAGTCTTTCTCAAATCTTCTGGGAGCTGTGTGAACATCTCTTTTGCCAGTAATTGGCTGACTTTCCCAAATCCTGTCCTAAAAGAGCGAACTGGTGACATGAGACTAGTAGTTTCACTACTAGATTTACTGTAATCAATCCCACAGTTAGCACAAATTGATGGTAGTGCTGAAAATAACTCAGATATTTCTGGGTTATCTAGCATAAAGACATATCCGCTAACAAAACCATTATTTCCATAAGCTATATTCTTCGTACTTCTATCGATAACAACCCTACCAGTTTGAGGGTTCAGATGTGCTCTTTTCCATTTTGAGTAAGCTACTCTCCCATTTTTAGATCTGTGAGGTTTTTCTTTCTTAGCATTATCATTTAGTATTTGATTTCCAGTGGGCCAAAATATAATATGTTCAAAATAGGTTTTTTGTGTTAGAAAAGGATTGGACATTTTCTCAGGAATGCCCTCAATATCGGGATCAGTCGGTAATATTTCAAATTCAGTATCACTAACTTTGAGTCTGTTTCCACCATAATATAAAGTTCCACAATGTTCACAATAGTAAACAGCTAAAACTCGAAATCCGTCATTATCAGTTATTTGCGGTTTAAGATATAGTTTACCTACAGTCCTATCATCTTCATAATTAGCAATATTAGTAGATGCCCAGAGCCCATCAATATTCCTTACAAACCAATGAAATCTAAATGTTGGAAGATTCGAAGTCTTGGTTCTTATTCCATCTGTATTTTCATTACTTATATATTTATTACATAATGAACGGGCAACAAACAACCCACGTGTAGCTTTTTCAAGAACGTCTTCGCTATGGTCTCCAAACAAATTATACCCAAACTTCAATAAAGGAACAGCAGGAACATTTTGTGAGAGGTCACAAGAGTGAGACAATCTTTTTTTCATCTCAAGAGATGGGGATTCCATAACTTTTACAAGAGAATTTAAACCGTTGTTAGTATCAATATCAGGGTCAAAAAAAAGTGCAAAATCTATCATTTCGTCTTCTTTTGGTAAACGATTGGACTCAATCAGTTTAGTGAAAGGAACAGGGTTCAAATGCTTATCCCCTTCTATTTCAGTAACTTGCTCTTTCTCACCACATATTATGTTGAAGTCACAGTTCTTACCAAAAAAGTCATCCAAAAACTTCCTGCTCTTTTCGTCATCACTTTCAATAGATGCACTTGATGAAATTATTCGTAACTGCGGATGACCAGGTTTTAGATCCAAGCGTCTTAAAAATAATTTCAACAGATAGCTAATCTCTGCTCCTGATGTACCTCTATATAAGTGGAGTTCATCTATTACTAAATGGAAGATATTATTTTTATCTTTTTCAAGCCACTTTCTTGTTTTTTTAAAAATTTGCTCATCTTCCTCTCGCATCATCATTACGTTAAGCATAGAAAAGTTAGTAACTAAAATGTCAGGTGGTTGCTCTTGCATATCCCATCTAGACCTCATTTCAGCGCCGTTCAAGCTTGGCCAGAAATATCTTATTTTATCGTAATCAGATGACTGAAATGTATGTAGTTTCTTTGATGCTTTTAGTGCTTCATGATATTGTTTTTCATTCTCACGTAATATTTTTTGTAAATGTTCGATTTTTTTCTTGTTAGGAGTACGTTTTCCACTTGAAGTATATTTATACTCGTGTCCAGGAACAGGCGTTGAGCTATTGTAACGACCAAAATAAAATAGATTACCATTCCTTGTTTTTTCAAGTAAGCTTTTAATATTATCTGAATCTAAAGCTTTCCTAAGTCTTGTAAGCTGATCTTCTACAAGTGCATTCATTGGATAGATTATTAGTGCCCTTAACGCTGCATCTCTATTTTCATGTTCACGTTGTGGCACTCGAATTGAAACTTTATTCTGGTTATTATTGCATTCCTCAATCCATTTTTTATTGCTCCACCAATTTTTATAATTTGGATGGGGGGGTTTTGGTCTTGTCCAGTTCTTAGACTCTTTTATTAGCATGGCAAATATAGGTAAAAGAAAAGCTTCGGTCTTTCCAGATCCTGTTCCTGTTGTTATTATACAATTATTCCCATTTAATGAAGATTTTAAAAGCTCTATTTGATGATCATAAAGTTCAAAATTCCCTAAAAGACCGCATAACGTAATTTCTTTAAAATCATTAATTAATTTCTCGTCCATACCTGGTAAATCATCAATAACAAGATCATTTGGAGTTTTACCAGAAGATTTGTATTTTTGAACGACTTCAACCCATGGTTCCTTATAGACGTTATCATTAGACATAAGTAGCTTCTTTCTTTCTTCTTCAACTGAAGGGAAGCGGGAAAAAAATCTAGTTTTAATATATAGAATGAAGTTTCCTTTAATTGTATTAAAACTACCAATTGGATCGTCCATTGAAATCAACTCATTAAAACAATACTACATTTACCATAATATTTTTAAGTGAATTGGTATATATAAAAATATTGTTTAAATAATGCAGTTTCAATGGGGATTTTTATCTGACTGATAAACCTGTAATAGAAGATTTAATGAAACGCTCTATCCTGATATATAGAGAAGAAAATATTGAGATCTCAAATGCAGAAATAGAGTTAGTCAGACAAGTCTATCGAAATATTCGAAAGAATAGAAGAGCTGGGTTGATAATAGATTTTAGTGAAGATAACAATTTGTTGTTAAGGCTGATAGTTTCTGAACTTATGTATAAATATTATGAGTTAAAAACGCCATTTGCATTTATTACAGATAGTACAGGAAAGCGATTTGTGAATGAATCCTTAAAAGAACTTAGAACTAAAAGAGATAGTTCTAGTCTTTATAGACTACTAATTCAAAATCCTATCAAACAAAACAAAGTGTTCGACATAAACAGAGATACTAAAAATCTAAAAATATTTAACTATTTTATATTTTTTAGAGTTCCTAATATTTTTGAGTCTCTAAATGAATTTTATGGTCATAAAGTTTTGATTTTAACTAAAAGAGACAAAAATAAAGTTGGTGACAGAATAAAATCCATTGTGTCAGACTTAAAACACAGTGGTTGGGCTTACCTGGAAGTAAGTGTTAAAAATAAAAATAAAAGACAGATTGAGAAAGATGATGTTAAAATTAGTTTAATAGATGATCACGATTTAAGCTCCTTGCTAAAAGAAATACTGGACGCACTTTCGAATTCTAATGGGTCAACTAATGATATAGAGGCACTAATAAATTTCTACTTTACTTTACCAATAAAGCTCAAAAGCTATAACGAGTTGCAGTATGAACATACTCATAATAGCAATTTAGAACAATTGCCTAGTGAACAAATAGCAAAAAATAATAAATTGTGTCCACGAGACTCATTGATGTTTAACCTTCTATTTCAAAAAATGGAAAACCATCTATTAGATACAAATTTAAAATTTAATCATGTTCTACTAAGAGCAAAAGCTTTAAATGAGCTAGGTAAAACTGTTTCGCTTTTACTTCCCAATAGAAACTATTCAGAAATGTTTAGTGAGGTTATTGCAGATACGGACTATAAAAATATAATTGAAGCCGACAATATTTGGTATCCTGAGCTGATATCCCGAGATGTATTGATGGATGAAATCATAATTGATACGATCATGATTCCTTTTGTTCCTTCTAATACCGTATTAGATGATGTGTTAACCATTGCAGAAGACGTGATTTTTGTACTTTATCCTGAAGAAGTTCTCATTCTGGAACATTTTACTAATATGTCTCAAGATGATAATATAATGCACGATTCAACAGAGTTCAATTCAAATCTTAAAATTAACCAAAGGGGCTGTAGTTCTACTAAAACTTCTAAATTTACAGATTTAAAAAAATATATGAATAACAACTTTAGAGATTTTAAAAGGGGTTTTCATTACACTTCATATAGTGGATTTTTGCGAAGTCTCGATGCTGATGACGACATTGAAGAAGTATCAGACTTGGATGATATGAATAGGTCAATTAATTATAAAATTATTTGTGCTGAAGGAAATATTATAGAATCTTCAAGCTTAGAACATGTTATTCTTTTCGAAAAAGGTTTTTATTCCCCAATTTATGCTAGTAAACTAAAGAAGAACCAAGAGTTTATAGTTATTAGTTCAGAGACTAAATTAAAGTATCTAGAGAGAGAAATTGAAAGTCACCGTAATAATAGACTACTATCAAATATGGAATATGAAAGTTTGATAGGTTATATTGCAGAATGGAAAAGTGCACTTAAATCTGTATTAAAAGAATATGAATTAAAGGAGATTTATAGTAAATTAAACCATGATGGTTATAGATATAACTATGTAACTATCAAAAACTGGTTTAAAGGACTTGAAAATGACCCTAAAAAATCTGCAATAAACTCAATACTTAATACTAATACTAATATAGGTCCACGAGATGAAGAAACTATTAAAATTTTTGGGGAAATTTTTGATTTACCTCAATTGATTCAAAACTATCGGTTTATTAGTGCTTCTATGAAACATTTTAGAACAAACAATCGCATTGCTGGAAGGAGAGCAATGAAAAATATAGTTATGGATCTCAAACAAGGAAACCTTGAGTTACCAAAACATAAAGTAAAAAAGATAACTTCTAAAGAACAATAAAAAAATAGGCTCTGTAGAAATCTTATGTAAATAATAATTGTAAATGAGTTATACTTTTCGATATTATGTGTTAAATCTTACATTTACTTCCTTTACCTGGTTTCTGTACTTTCTTGACTTAATTTCTTCACCACATTTTCTTTTCAGAACGGAGAACATTGTTTCTACCAGGTTTCTCGAATGGTAGAGTTTCTCATCAAACTCTTCAACCATTTTCCTACGGTATTTGCCATTTATTTTCTTTCTTTTCCTCTGTCTTACAGGGATAAGAGGACTTGAATTCATGTTCTCTCGTTTGAGAACATGAATTTGTTCAGAGTCATACCCTTTATCCAGGACATCGTATTCTGAATGACGAAGTCTATGGCATTGCTTCAGCAATGTTTGTGCGTGTTTCGTATCGTGTACAGGTTTACTTGAGACCTTAAACCCAGTAACAATAAATTTTTCAACATCAATTGCTATACTTGTTTTTAGATATGATCTCCTTTTCTTTCCAGTCCTCATTGAATAATTGTAACTACAATGTCCACCCGTAAATCCACTTGAATCAATAGCAGTGAGATATATTCTTTCACCATGATAATAAAAGAGTTTTAGAGTTTGTTTCAATATGCTGTTAAAATATACTGATGGTATTCTACTCATGAATTTTTGTAATGTTGTAAAATGTGGTACCTGTTTTATTCCAAGTTTATTCTGTACTTTATCCATTAATTCAATGAGTTCAACGAAGTTTCTATAGTCCTCATTTAAGTATTCTTTTAGTAAAACCAGTGTCATTAACTGGTGCTGAGTATATTTTCACTTAGAATACTTACTGCTATACAATGGAAGATGAGATATTCCTGAGACAGCAATGGCTGTATCATAAAGTTTAAGTATTTTCTTGACAAAAATATTCATCCCCCTGTTGTTTTTGTTTGTTTACCAAAAAAACACAGGGGACTTATCCTTTTTATAACATTAGGTTGAAGTGGTAATAGAAAATAGGATTTCTACATAGCCGACTTTTCATCCCTTTAAAATATAAATGGAACATATTCTATGGTTCCGGCTTTTCTTTTCAATCAATATCTGGTTTACAATAAACCAACAAAAAATTACTCAGGGTCATATTTTGAAGATTAACTTGAGACTTCATATTATCTTAATAATTGTTGTATTAACCCTGTTTTTTGATAACTCTAAGAAAGCTTGCTCCTAGCTGCCTTATACTTCTCTATCCTGAGTTTATCTTCAGGTGTAGGGTCTGGAATCCGAGATAAAACCAGGTTATCTTCAATATCTGCTAGCTTCACCCTACAAGCGATATAATTTTGCGAAATTCTGTCAATGAACAGGCTATAATCTTCCCCTTCTTTTTTTGTTAGATGAGTAAGCACTTCAATCACTTCTTCTGAAAAGCCTTCATCTTTAAGTTCTTTAAACGTTATTGATGAATCTTCCACAACATCATGTAACACTGCACATATTCTCTCAATATCTGTATTCATCTTCATCATGATTCTTAGAGGATGAAGGATGTAAGGCTCCCCGCCTTTATCTCTCTGCCCATAATGTGCTTTGCAAGCAATTAATATAGCCTTATTCAACAATACAGATTCCTCTTTGTAGTAAGTCTATTTTGCTTTCATTCTACTTATTATTGCCTTTAGTATTGTAACTCTATAGAAATTGTCATCTGAATAATAGTTGCAAACGAGTTATACTTTTTAGGTATTTAATGTCTTAGATTTAACTTCCTTTATCTTATTTATAAAAAATCTAATTAATTCTCACTTTAATTGCAAAAAAATTTCATCCAGACCATAAGTAATTACATTTATTCGGTTTGACTTATTTGAGATGTAATCAACTGATATCATAGATAACTGAAATGGAAAAAGTGCAGGTGAACTTGTTATCATTTTAAAACATCCTTTATTTTCTGGTATTGCATACAATACTGACTCTACAAGCAAAACAACAATTTCATCATCGTGTACGTTTAGTTGATTTGCTTTTACATAACATCCTTTACATTCTGAATCCTTTAAAATACCCCATTCTACGAGAGAACGAATCACATATCTGGCATACCTGCTAATAGTTTGTCTATCACCATATTGCTCTTTGAGTCTGTTGGTTATCTGATGTAGAGTAATCTGATCTTGAAGGTTCAAAAGTCTCCCCACCTGCAAAGATACGTTATACCAAAAAGGATAAGCTGCACAAATCATTGCCCAGTGTATTGCAAGAGATTCAGAAGGATATTTGCGTAGCTGCTCTAAGGCAGAATCCCGTAAACCTAAAAGCTCAGGTTCAGGAGATACCCAGGTTTTCATTAGATTGGCAACGACAAATTTGCATGTGTTCTTACTTCGTTGATCTTCAGAACCACCGCATCTATAATGCATTAGATACTCATTAAACTCTGAACGTATTGATTTCTCATCCATTCCTGCAAGAAGCATACTAGCTGTTTTTTCCATCCATTCATAACGAATAACCTGCTTTATTCCAATGGAATCATACCTTTTACTCATCAACGACTCCTCTTTTCAAATTTTACCAAAGGAACAATTACTTCTTCCATTGAAATTCCACCGTGACCAACTATAGTTTCTCCTTCCTTGACAAATGCATCGTCTCCCTCAGTTACCAACGGGAAATAACCAGGTGGTAAGCCTATAGGATTCCATTTTATTGCAAATGGTAATGTTTTGGCAACTGAATCTCTAAGTTCCAAAGTAGGATAAATCCTTGCTCTCTCGCCACGATTTTCGGCTATAGATCCTTCAAATGAACGTCCTTTTCCATTACATTCTATATTGCCATGATCTGATGTTAACCATACTTGATAATTGTTATCTAAGAGGTATTCAATTAGAGAAAAAAGAAAACCTCCTTCGCACCATTGTTTAATCTGATTGTGCATTCCAGAAGCACCGAGTTGCATACCATGCATAATCTTGTCGACCTTGTCAACGACCAAACCAATGACCTTTGTTTGGTTTAGATTGAAACTATCATCAAGAATCTCGCAAACATTACCATCTCCCAAGCTACGCTGATAAGCAATTTTCTGACGTGATACACCATTGTCTTCCCAGAACTGGCGCCACAGGTTTCCTTCATTGTTTGTTGTGTTAATTGATTTTGGATAGGAAATAGGTGTTCTTCCCGAGAAAACTGCCTGTCTTGATACGGAAGTCAATGTAGGTATCCAGGCAAAAGTTGCTGATTCTTTCATAACCAAATTAGGATCTTGTTCATGGAGAACTTTTTTTATAGTGACCCACTGGTCAAGAGATAGACCATCAACAACAACAAGAGCCAAACTCATGTTTTTTTCAGATTCAAGTTCCCTAACCATTCGGCGAGGAACATGATGAAGCATTGCAGGATTTGTTGGAGGAAGATTAATCAGACCAGCATAGCGTTCAAGCATCCAGTTTGTGAACTTATTGTTGACTAAAGTACTGATCTGCTTGAATCGTTCCAATTCATTAACTTGATTGGTTGTGTGAATAAGTGCTCTTAATTCTGCCCATTTCATTGCGAAGTCGATCCATTCTGAATAAAGTGACTCTGGAACGGGAATTTCATTTTCGATAATCTCAAGAAGACCATTAATACGAATGTTAGGATCATTGTCATTTGTTTCAGATACACCGCTTTTTATCCAGGGATTTGTTTCTATATTTGTGCCAGATTTTTGAACTGGAATGAGCTTGCCTTCAACAAAAAGATTGTCAATGTAAACACGGATGTCCTCATGATCAAATGGTAATGTGGTTGGTCCTCCATATTTCAGATTGTAAGCTGATGTTTCTTTAATGATATGGTTTCCGTGAGCCAGCACATCAAGGAATGGGGGCCAACGTTCTTGTAGAAACGCAAAAAAGGCTCCATCATCGGAGACGATAATTTCAAGTGGCCAATCATTAAAACGACTGTTACCTTTTAAGATTTGAACCAGTCGACCAGACAAGATTGGCGGTAGTTTAAGCTTATTGTAATGAATCCTAAGCAGTGTACGAAGTAGTTCAACATCGTTGGTGATAAGATATGGTACAATACCAAAAACATATTGGATTACAAAATCCTTGGTGTCATTATTACCTAGTTTACGTGGAGAATATTTGTTTTGAGCAGCAAATAATTCGTCCAGGAAACTGCTATCAAGTTTCTCAATTATAGAATAACTTAGATTGGGGAAAATATTACCAAGGGTAAATTTCAATATTCTTCCAGCTTTGAGGAGATCATAAGGCAGGGCATCCCACTGGGAGTTACACACACGAATCACAACTGTCTGTTTGGTCTGTTGTCCCTGGTCCCATAGAGTTCTGTATCCTGATTCATAGGCATACCTGAATTCAACAGAGTCTTTGAAATCAATAAGATCAAAACCACGGTTTTTGAGTTCAAGCGAGAGTTTTTCTTCGGTCAGCAGGTCATCAGGATCGATTACAATGATGACTTTGCTTATATTTGGCACAAACTCGTTAAGTATACTATCTCTCCAAGTACATGGACTCATCAGTCTCTCCTTTGTATTTGCATTAGCAAAAGTGGTTTTATATCTGGTACTGTCTCTTTTGCAATTTCAAGTTCTTTTTTCCATACGTTCTCTTCGGAAATACATTTATCTAAACGATATTGACGAACCTCGGGGAGACCAAGACGTCCTATGGCTTTTCTCCGTGCTTCAAATGCATGATGACCTCTTATTTCTTCATGTTCAATTGCAGAGCTATGTTCTTGCTTAAGGGTATTAAATAATGCCTGCCCAGCAGATTCAGCAGCATTGGTAACTTTATCATATGCATCAATGGATGCTTTGTGGTCAAGAGAATGTAAAATCTTTAGCTCTGCTGTCTGCATGATGTCCCATATATGGCGGGCAGTTGGAAGGAATATATTCCCTTCGTCGGATACAAAGACACTGAGATATCGTCTCCTTATTTGTGGAATAGTCATAGTATGGTTGCTATTGTATGTGCCCGATACTATACGAATCTCGAACAATCCCCAAAAGCCAGATATCTTGGATGATAATTCATCTATAGATACGCATGGAATTGGCTGCCCGGAAGCAATCATTGGTAGGTTAAGTGCAAGTCCTCTTATCTTGTTATCTTCCAGATTAAGTAACACGACATCATCTTTAAGTTGCGATCGATGTGAATTGAAGGTGCAATTCATAGGAACTTTACTGTCAGGCCACATAAGGTCCCATGATTCTCTTTTACGTATTGCATGACCGCCGTGGGATTTAATATAACCTACTGTCATACGTTCGACCCAATAGGGAAGTGGATGTGATCGTAGACGATCTGCAGTTTGCAGGTCAGGTTCTTCCGAAATACCAAAGATCGGTGATGATTCACGAATCTCATGGATCTCTTCTCTAATCTTGGATACTGTATTATCAACTGAAGCTTCAACATTATCAGGATCAAGAATTGCAGAAGCAAAAATACCTTCGAATAATTCCCCAGCCTGAGCGGAGTCAAGTACATCTCCTGTTTTGTCGATTCCAAATTCATTAAGGATTATTGAAAGTTTCTGTTCGAGAACTTCTCGGACCCTGAATTCTATAGATTCCTGGAAAAGGAAGTTTATTGCTCTTACAACTTTGGCCTGACCGATACGATCAACACGACCTATACGTTGTTCCAGTCTCATTGGGTTCCATGGGATATCATAGTTTATGACAACATGACAGAACTGAAGGTTCAGGCCTTCACCACCTGCATCAGTAGAAATGAGTACACGTACTTTGTCACAGAAATCATCCTGGGCCTTTTTTCGTTCGTCCATATCCATGAAGCCATTAAGTGTTACTACAGAAATACCTCGGGCTTCAAGGAATTCTTTAAGCATCTGTTGGGTTGGAACGAATTCGGTGAATATCAGTAATTTGAGGTCTGCTTCATTCTCTTCTGCCTGGAGCTGATAGATCCATTCTATCAGTGATTCTGCTTTGGCATCAGGTGCTTGCTGCTCACATTGGTAAGCCGTTTCAAGAAGGTTTTCCACCTGGATCCTTTCGTTCTGCATGGCAGAAATACGGGATTTAAGAAGCTCATCGAGCAGTTCCTGTCCATCCATCTCATAAAGTTCATCAACTTCATCACCAGAATCTGTAATCTCTTCCAGACGCTGGGAAGTTCGAATTTCTATGTCTTTGAGAACTTCAAGCCTACGTTCCAGTGTAGTGCGAATGGCCCTTGTACTTGAAACCACAAGTCTCTGCATGAGTATCATCAGAAAGCCAATGTGCTGCTTCTTTTCCCTTAGTGCCTGATTGTACCCTTCACGGACGTATTTTGTTACTTCCTCATAGAGCATTTGCTGTGATCTGTGTCGTTCTTCCCATGTAACAGGTGCCATCTTTGTAACACGTGGTTTGAATAGTGGATTGCCATCTCCATCAACTGCTCTACGTTTCTCTGTACGGATCACATAAGCTGCCACTCGTTCACGAGTAACGCTATCCATGTCAGGAAAGGTTTTGTCATCCAACAAGCTCATCAAACGATGAAATGCATCACTTTTACCCTGATGTGGGGTTGCTGAAAGCAATAGAAGATATGGTGCAGCCTCTGCAAGTCCTCTTCCAAGCTTGTATCTGGCAACCTGATCCGTACTGCCCCCTAGCCTGTGTGATTCATCAACCACGACCATATCCCACCCGGCAGTGATCAGATCTTCAAATCTGGAGCGGTTATACTCATCAATACGTTCCTGACTCCATCCCCTGCGTTTATCCATGGGCTTGACAGAGTCAAGGGATACTATCACCTGATCGAACATCCTCCATGGATTTGCATGCTGCAGTTCATCAGGTTCATCCAGGAACCGGAGCTTAGTACCCTGTGCCCAATAGCGAGAATGGTTACCACTGATTATTCTTTTTATCGTTGCAAGGTCTTCGCCGAAAACAAGCTGGAAATCCTCGTTGAAGTGCGTATGCATCTCGCTGACCCACTGAGTAGCCAGACCCTTCGGCGCAACAACCAGAATACGACGAACCAAACCTCGTAATTTGAGCTCACGCATGATAAGTCCTGCTTCAATTGTCTTCCCCAGACCAACCTCATCAGCTAGCAGATAACGTACCTTATCTCCAGAAACAGCTCTTGAGAGAACACGTATCTGATGCGGAAGCGGAATGACATTTGATTCCATCGGAGCAAGAAGCACAGGCCCATCCGAATCATGTGAACCGCCCTCCAGCACTTCAGCTACCTTTGCTGCTGCAGCAACATACGTAATTCGGTTTGCTTCGATCTCCGGCTGAATCTCTGCAGTCAATGGTCGCAGTGCTGACTGCGGAACCCTGACCACAGTATCCTGATTTGGAAGCCAGATACGGTAAACTATGTTTCCCCACAGGTTTTGTTCTTCGATTACTTTGCAGGGTGAGTTGTGGATGGTGGAGTATTGCCATTCTTTAATCATTTAGCAACCCCATCTCCTTTAAAAAACGAGAAGGTTGCTTATGCCATCCAAAATATTCGTTTGCATAACTCAAATACAGAGATTTTGATGCACGAGTAATTGCTACAAAACAGTTTCTTCTCTCTTCTTCTATTGATTTATTTCCACTTCTAATTGCAAAATAAGTTGGGAACTGCTCTTCAGCTAATCCTATAATAAAAACATGATCGAACTCCATTCCTTTTGCAGAGTGAACTGTTTGTAATCGGACGCAATCTTTTCCAATTGACTTCAACTTGGGCGTTAAATCCATTTCTTGGAGAAATACGTGGAGTCCAACATTTCCTTCATAAGTATCCTCAATGTCCTGTGCAATTCTCGTCCAATTTTCTTTATCGTCTTTGTAATCAGGAAATAAATCATCTTTTTCATCGTCAGTATTCAAGTAATCGAAATGATTAATGTATATCTCAATAAATTTTTGAAATTGGATTGTATCACAAAGATAACTGATTCCGGCATTACAAACTGGATTCAATATTTCACTTTGAGAAGCAGTATCAAAAAAAGCACGAAGCAAAGAACTACCTTCAACATGTGCTTTTGCAGAGATGTCTTCAGCTGATAGTACTAAACCGTTTATGTCAGTTGCTGATGCACAAAGCTTGTTGAGAACACTACGAGAGTTAGCTGCATTGGCCAATTTAAGGCAAAAATACATTGTCAGTAGAATAGGACTTGAAAAATCTTGATTCTTGCTGACGATTTCTGCATTTATACTATGTTCATTTAAGTACTTATTTGCAGCAGTAAGTAGTTTATTGCTTCTTGCTATCAATAAACATTTATCTCTACTTTTTAGAGGAATTACGTTAATCTCATCAACTAAACCTGAAAGTTCATGGTCAAAATTTTCATATGATGTTAATTTAACTGTACCACTTTCATCACTAAACGGAATTCCAGGTTTTTTTGTATGGATTCTATAGGAATTATGTTCAATGAGCTTATTTGCTATTTCTACGATTTCCTTTTGGCAACGATAATTATATGGAAGTTGCAGGACTTCTATATTGTAATCGCTTTTAAGAGATTCCAATCTTTTTGGATCAGCTCCATTCCACTGGAAGATAATCTGGTCTTCATCTGCGACAATAAAAAGATTTGCATTTTCGGTGGGAGCTAACAATTTGAGTATTAAATATTGAGCTAGATTTGTATCTTGGAATTCATCTACACAGATATACTTGTACACTGTTCTTAGTTGTCGAGCAATGCGTGGTTTCGTTTCAAGAAGTTGTCTTGTGAAGTAGAGCATAGACCCAAAATCTAGTTGATTTTCCTTTGAAAGTGCTTGAATGTATTGATTAAATATTGTTTGTAAATCGTAACACTCAGTTTGATTTTCAGGAGTGAAATACTTTGGTAGTTCCTCAACAGATATCCCGTGAGTAAACATGGTATCTATTCTGCTTAATATATCTTCAGGATTATCAACATCAAGTTCCTTAAGGATGGCAATTCGATCCTTTTCATCAGTTATCACTGAAAAGTCCGGCTTAAGGTTGAGATGACTCCCATGTTGACGCAATAAATCAGTACAAAATGCATGAAAGGTACGCAGCTGAACTCTATTATCCATATTCCCAAGCAGCATATTTATCCGGTCTTTCATTTCCTTGGCTGCTTTCACAGTGAATGTTAGACCAAGGATACGGAAATTTTCATCGGGACTGTTTTTTATAATGTTTGCGATTCTCATCGTCAAAACAGCAGTTTTACCAGATCCCGGTCCGGCAAGTACGAGAAGGGATTTCTCTCCCCATTCAACTGCTTGGCGTTGACTTTCATTTAGCTGAAAAACTGATATCATTGGGCACCTCCAGAAATACCATTGACTTTTTCAAGAATCTGTTTTATTTCTTCTGGGACACCATCTGCTCCTCTATCTTTAATTAACATAATTGCATTAAGTGAAGCAGCAGGCTTTGAAAAGTGTCTTTTGAGGCAAGCATATACCTGATTCCAATATTCAGGAGTTTCCTCTTCTGCTGTAATTTCAGGATTAGATCTGTCTTCTAGTTTTCTGGCTACATTCAAAGCTTGACCTGGTTTCTCGGGAAAAGTTTCTTTTATTTCTTCTAATACTTGTTCCCAAGTAGCAGTTGGATAAGTAGTAGTATTAGTACTTATTCCATCTAAATAAGGATCTCCGTAACCTGCAACACAAAGAAGAACATCCATGTTTGACTCAGAAAGTTTTGTAATATATGTAGACTCGTCTCTTCCATTCAACAAATTCTTTGCACTTCTAATATACTTATCTCCGGCTTGATCATTATCTGCTAACAAATGCCAATCAATACCAAGGGAATCTGCCACTTTGATAAATAAACCAGGACCACCTGCTTGACTATATTCGACAATTCGCAGACCACATTGATGTATATCAATTTCTAATATTTGAGCACATTCGGACACTACAGAAACGTCAGTCTCACCCTCAACAAGTAACCATTTTTTAGCAAATAGTAATTCTCCACGATTTCTTCTAACTTGGTGATTAAATTTCCTCAACTCTTCAGGAGTCAAGCAATCCTTTTGAATTATATTGCATTCGCATACATTTGACATTCTATTCATTCTTCTAAGATTTTCAACAGGCACCTCCGACAGAATGTCACCTGAATGAGTTGCAATAATCTTTTGCCCTGGCAAATTACCTAAAATAGGCCAAATTGCACGGATTGCATTGGGGTGCAAGTGTGCTTCTGGTTCTTCAATCGCAATTATTGGCTCTGCTAAACGATTTACATCGACTTTTATCCGGGTTTTTAAATATGCACTAAAAAGAAGAAGCACGCAAAGACTCTGAGTACCTTCTCCATGGTTATAGATAGGAACTTTTGTATTAGTGACGGTAGGAATGTTTACATCTGTGTATCGTATTGTTTTATAAAAATCAGCTGGTTTAGGATCTATGCTAACATTATTAGCATCTCCTACAGAAATAAGAGTTGAAAGCTGCTTTACTTCGGTAACAACGTCCTGAAATGACAAGTGAGAACCAACAATTTTTTTATTTACTTCTTCTAGTTCAGATTCTAATTCGATTCTGGTATCATCATTTAGGCTTTTACTTTTTAAAAAAGCTGACCAAAATGTAGCTTGGCTACGAAATTCTTCTTTTGCATCTCTAAGTGCAGAAAGATAATAAAAAGGACGTAGTTTTCTTATTTCTTTAAGAAAAGACTGCTTACCTACCATTTCATTACCAGCATCGTCTAAAAAGCAATAACTTTGTTTTAATTCACCATCTTCTTCATCAAACCAACCACTTATACGCAATTTAATCTTTGAGTAATCATCACCAACAATTACCTCGTTTAATGATTGTACGATTTTATCGTTCCATTGATGTTCTTCTGTTTCCTCAAATGTAAATGTGAGATTTATTGGTAAAAACTGCTCTTTCTTCTTTATTTCATTGTCACGGTAAAAATCATATTCTGAAAAATTAAAAGTTCGATCAGACTTTATTAAATCCATACCTATGCGTAATGCCTCTAGTACAGAAGTTTTTCCGCTGTTATTTTCCCCAATCAGAACGGTAATGTCATGATCAAATTCAATCTCTAATGAACTAACACCACGAAAATTTTCAATCTGGACTTTTGTTAGGAACATCTCATTCCCCTCCAACCCTTGTCACAGCCTGATCATACCACATCAGCAACTTTGGATCCTCTTCCAGAACCTTGTTCGGAATCAGATCAGCCACCTTAATTATCGTAGAATAATCCCTCTCCTGCCATGCCTTCTTAAAACCAGCCTGTACAGCCTCCATCCTGAATACTTTGAGCTTCTTAGTAGACTGCCTGTACTCCTCGAACTCTTTCAGCAGTGACTTCTCACGCAGTTTCTCCAGGTCCCCTGCCTTGTTGGGATCTGGTACATACCATCTATCCTTAGCCTTAGCCACCAATCCCGGATCATTCTTCTGCAGGTTACGCATCTCCGGCCAATTCGTAGAAAGATAGCCATGTATCTGGCTTGGCACGTCACCAATACCATTGTAGCTGAGGAAGTTCTGGTTCAGCAGTTCCCTAAGGTCCAGTTGCTCTTCGTTCTTGCTCCAGCCACCAAGCTCCTGCATGAACTGCGGATTAATATCCTGGAATGTCTGTGGTTTTACCTTGAGAAGCTGACGTAACCACTGAATTGCAGAAGCCTCGTCAGACACGAAAAGTTTTGTTTGGATGAAGTGTCCGGATGTCAGTTTCTTACGATCATACTCTGCAGCCTGCTCTGGTAAGAAGTACATACCATCACGCTCAATGAACCGCTGCCCAAGTCCTATCTGAAAATCCTGACTAGAAATTGGTACGGGATATCCTTTGCGGACGTAGTAGGCTACCATCTGATCGAAAAGAATACGCGAATCACGTTCGGGAATTAATTGCATTAAAGCTCCCTGGTATTTGGTGACTGGAAGATATTCCAAATGAGTACGGATAAAGTCCCATACACCGTCTTCAGTTTCTGCTTCATTCTGGAAGCGTTGCTCGAAGCCGCCATTGGGTTTGTAAGCAGAGATAACAAGATCTTGTTTAACGGCTGTTGGTGTAGTAACCGCTTTAAAACTTCTCTGTTGTTTATCTAAAGAGGAAACGTTTGCAGCAATGAATCCAGCTTCTAATAATGCTGTTTGAATACTATTCCAAACAGAAGCATTTGTATTAGAGAATTCAACTGTCATCCAGCGTCCAGGTTTAAGTGCCTTATATTTTTCCCTGAAACATTCCGTCATCAGATGACGATAATCATCTAAGCTCTTGCCTTGAGATTTGTTTTCTATAGCTTCAACTTCATTTTTTGTTTTTAATCTTAGCCACTCTTCCCAAAGAGAACTCAACTCAGAATAATTTAGATTAGAACCAAATGGAGGATCTGTAAAAACATAATCAACTTGTCCACAGAAGGAATCGGTACTTGATTTTGTACTTATCAACGTAGATAATTCAACATCTTTAAAAGCTAAACACAGTTTCTTCAGTTTATTGTAATAAGCAACAAATACATTAGATTCTGAAATTTGTGATCCAATATAAAAAGTCCCACTCAAAGGATTGTAAGGGAATGAATACTCCAGGTCTATAACGGTTTAACTTACTTATATTAATTAATTGAGAATTGAACATGAGGATAGCTTGACTTTTTTCGCATCGGTGGCGTATTGAAGATAAAATCCACAAGTTCCTTTTTGTGTAGAAGTGGTGGACATGAGTAATGCCTATACGGTCATTACGACGGGTTTCTTTACCTTCCATCATTCGATTAGTTGGGAACCAATAAGGAATCTCGCAATTTTCAATTTTATCGATCAACTCAAAATCAAATTCATCAGGTTTTTTCTCAAAACGTTTTTTTTCTACTGAATAATTGATAAGCACTGGCACTTGTTTTACTTGTCTGACAGTTTCTTTTATTGCCGTATCGTACTTAGTTATCAAAGCATGTTCCATACTGCGTTTGGTTAGCTTTGCTGAACAATGTGGACAAGGAAATTCATCTTTTACCTTGGAAGCTTCTTTATCTACAGCTTCTTCCCAAAATATAACCTCATTAGCACACTCCGGACAAACAAATACATCTGACCAGACAATATAATTTACCTTTCCCATCCTGCCATCAGAATGCCTGGTGTCATACATCCACCCACATTCTTCTTCGACTTCCATTAAGATACGTTTTGCTTCCTTTTCAAATGCCTTCACATCCACAGGAGTGTTGTAATTGTAAGCAATAAAAGTCGCTGCCGGAGATAAATCATTCAAAACAGCTCTGCGCACACCAAGCTTTGAGAAAGGCACCCAACGAGTCTTACCGTCATCATCAGTCTCCTGTTGCATGATAGTGCCGTCGGGTTTAACCTGGTAGCCGAGGGATTCCACGGTCTTGCGGTCGCCACACATCTGTGCAGCCACACCAGTCATACCTGTACCACAGAAGCCGTCAAAGACTATGTCTCCAGGTTCGGTGTAGTGGAGGATGTAGCGCATGATGGCTTTGTGAGGCACTTTGGTGTGATATGAGTGAGCATTGTAGATGGGATCGTTCTTGCCTTCGCTCACATCGGCTGCAAAGGGTTCCCTGTGGTACTTGTAGTCTGCAGGTTTTTCTGGCTTTTCTGATTCCCACTCGTTGATGAAATCTGCAATCCAGGGATTTGGGCAGGCAGTGTAGTATGGTGGGTCGCTCAGGTGCAGGATGTCTTCATCCGAGCCGATGGGGAAGCCTTCTATGTTACGGAACTTCTGATCCTGGAGTTTTTCACGCAGCTTTTCGGTGAAATAATTGCGGCGCTGCTCTTCGCTTTTAAAGGTCATTCCGAGGCAAGTAACAGTTCCTTCTTCTTTCTTAGTGGCCTGTATTTTATCAAATCCTAATTCTTGATTTTCACGCATCATTATCCCCAGGTCATTCTAACAAGATCTTTTCCCTTGCAATCTTTTCAATATCTGCTGCATTGATGCTGCCATCCGGACCATCCTCAGAAGTAACTAGCTGGTCTTCATAACCATTGTCGATGTACCACTTTTGTTTTCTTTCCCAGCTCTGTCTATAGCTTGGTACACTGAGCATACCCAAGTGTTCCCAATAGAAGGTATCTCCTTCGAAACTGACAGTGAAATCTGGGAGTCTGTAATCATTTGGATTACTGTCTTTATTCACCAATTTTTTTTCGTACTCATAGCTAATTCCTAATCTTGTCAGTGTATCAGCAACAATAACCTCAGATTTTGATCTGACAAGTACATTTTTGGCTGTGCGATGTATCAGATGGTTTGCATAATATCTTTCATCTGCTTCGGGCCTTACTGCCATTACAAACATGTTCGTGTTTCGCAGCAATGCTGCTGATTCCCGTGGACTGCGAAGCCTTTCAAGAACATCTGTATCCTTTTCGATAAGAAGTACCATTTTTTGGCGGAAACGGGTTAGACCAGTGTAGAGTAGTTCTTTAGATAAGGTAGAAGCATTCTTGGGAAGAATTAAGAATACATAATCAAAGTCGCTTCCTTGAGCTTTGTGAACTGTTAACGCGTATGCAAGCTCAAGACTTCCATCAACTTCGTTTCGATAATAACGATAAGATACTTCTGGCTGGGTCGAATACATTACATCAAGACTATTGTAGTTTTTGTTAGTTGAAGTGACCAGACCAATCTCGCCATTGGCAACATAGTTAATTCCTATTCCCTGAGGCCATGCTTTTCGGGAACAGTTGTACAACTGAATTACTTTATCAGTCCAGACTATTTCTTGTTCTCCAAAAGGACGAGTACCTTTTCCTCGAGAAAAATTAATCATTCCACCTCTATAACGGGCCTGAATCTTACGGTTTACTTCTGTAGTACCAAATTCATGATTCCTCACCGGACTAAGAATTTGCCAGTGCTCAGCATTACGTGGATCATGATCTTCATTCTTCTTGTTATTTCCAATTCCTATACTTTTATTGAATTGCAGGTAATCGGCACTACCTTCCTTTATACCAAGTAGGTGCTCCATTCTGGAAGACAATAATTCATCAAGCTGCAGATGATCTCGCCAGTAATGAACTTCTAAATCTCCATCTACTTCCTTTCTAGCTACACGAGAAAGTAAAGCATCATCACCTGGTATTGGATCTTCACTCAGGTAACCATCTGCAAGTTGTAGTGCCAGGCTATTATGGTCTTCATGTCTGGCACGCTCAGTCAAATGTGCGAGACAAGCATCCCTTGTTTCTACTGAGAGTTGGAACTTTTCAGGATATAATTTCTTGATGGTATCAGCATCGGCCTTCAACCAGCTGACAATATCAACGAATGGACGACCTGGACCTATTGGAGGAAGTTGATTTGGGTCACCTACCAAAACCAAACGGGAAACTTTGTTTAAATCCAGTGCACGGAATAAAACACCCAATAGGTCCATTGGAATCATTGAAGCTTCATCAATAATGACTGTAGGTGCTCCTTTTTCTTCTCCACCATCATATCTAAGAGAAAAGTTACTTGGATTTATCCACTTATTTCGCATAAGAAACTGATGAATCGTATACGTGTCTCTTAAGGTTTTATCATCTCTTTTGGTACGTTCCATTAATCGCACGCGAGCTTTTCCAGTGGGTGCCAAGAGCAATATAGGACGTTTTCCTTCAAGCTCTTCCAGACCTTTGAGGAATACTTTAAGGACGCTTGTCTTTCCAGTGCCTGCTCTACCTGTAAGCACGCTAAAGCGCGATTCGTATATTTTGCTTAATGCTTTGGCTTTTTCGATTCGGGCACGTTCTTCTACTTCAGGTGGAAGCTTTGAACCCTTACCTTCTCCAAACTCTTCTTTTAGAAGAGTTTCCCAAGACAAATCCGAATCATGTGCATCGTTTTTCTTTTTGACTCTTCTTAAAAGCTTTCTACTGACTTCCTGTTCCAATTCGGATAAAATCTTAAGTGCCATGGTTGGAGGATTTGAATCTGTGTGGAAATCAATAACTTCCTGATAAAAACTCTGTTGTCCAAGCACCAGTTCCGAATCTGGTAGACATGCCCTTCTTTCCGGGAAAAGCTTTCTGATTCTCTCAATAACTTCACTAAAAGGTAACAGAGTATCCCCATTAGCAGCTGCCTCCTTTAGTATAGAAACTGCACATCCTCTTACACGACGTGTATCATCCTGTGGAATAATATCATCTGCCGGAAGGAACCTGGCTGCATCTCCTTCAGGTCTCATTCCTCTATCAATAACTTCCAATGAGATTATATCTCTATCAGGTCCACCCTGATCCATCTCTGAAATCAGATATGGATTCTCAACAAGTTCGTCATCTGTTGCATCAATTCCTGAATTATTCCTTTCATTTGGGTCAACAATTCTTCTCACTTGGATAGGAGTGAGTTCAAATCGTACGAGTAATGCAAGCAACTTGCGACGTGATGAAGGATAAGCAGACCACCTTTTGACTGCCTCTTTCATTGGTTTAGCATATTTTTTTTCTTCGCATTCCTGTCGACCTTCAAGTATTGACAATAGGTATTCCCAGGCATTTTCCCCTTTCTTTATGCGAGGCATCAATACCTGCTTATGAAATGCGGTGCCTACATCCACACCAAGGAACTGAAGTACACTTCCTGCACCAGGGAAAGGTCCACGATTGTGCCAAACCTCAGACAGCACATCATTCAACCATGCAAGATGTCGGTTCCATTCTCCAGCTACTTTATTTTCAGCTATAACAGCTTGAAGGGATTGTATCAAACGTTCGAGTGCACCTATTGATGTATCATCGCTGACATGTTCTCCCACATAAGAGAAATCCAGCATTGTTCCATCTGGAATACGACAAATGATATTGGATGTATCATAGCCCTCGCGCAGATATTCATGATAAGGGAGTAAAAAGCCTTGGTTCTCAAAGTCATGAGTAATACATCGAGACCATATTGGGTAATCATCATCGTACTTAGGAGGTTTCTTGTCAAAGAATTGCTGTGGCCCTATGTTGGAGATCCGACCAACACCAACCAAAATTCGATTCAGAGTTTCGTCGAGTGGATTTCCTTGGTTACAATAGAAGAAGACAAGCGAACTGTCCTTTTCCAATTGTTTCCAAAAATTATTCAACATCTCCAGTTGTCTATCTGGTTCAAAGATCCAACCAAATTCTTTGTTGGGATCATCTGGACCTCGAACACTAAGATGCTCATCTTCACAGATCTGCCTGAAATTTTCCTCACGCATCCAGCGATATGGTGATGGGCAAACTGAGTATGGAGGAATCATTTCCTTTTTGGATGGGAGTTTTCTGAAATCAAGAGGATCATTATGAGTAATCTCAAAACCAATGGATGAAAAAGCAATAGGATCCCTTGAACAGGGAGGCTGCCACCCCTCCAATTCTGCCAGCGGCTTACCAGCACATTCCACTTCTCTTTCAAGTTTCGCAGGATCAGCCAAATTTTCCCTTATATGTTTCTGGACAACACAATATGCATTCTGGTCTGGATGGTCACAAATATGACCATCCCACCCTCGGTCATGCCAAACCAAACGAACTGAAAGATGCTTACTCATTTAAATACCTCCAACCCTAGTCACAGCCTGATCATACCACATCAACAATTTCGGATCCTCTTCCAGAACCTTGTTCGGTATCAGATCAGCCACCTTAATTATCGTAGAATAATCCCTCTCCTGCCATGCCTTCTTAAAACCAGCCCGTACAGCCTCCATCCTGAACACTTTGAGCTTCTTGGTAGACTGCCTGTACTCCTCGAACTCTTTCAACAGCGACTTCTCACGCAGTTTCTCCAGGTCCCCTGCCTTGTTGGGATCTGGCACATACCACCTATCCTTAGCCTTAGTCATCAATCCCGAATCATTCTTCTGGCGATTACGCATCTCTGGCCAGTTGGTAGAAAGATAACTATGGATCTGGCTTGGCACGTCACCAATACCATTGTAGCTGAGGAAATTCTGGTTTAGCAATTCCCTCAGGTCCAGTTCCTGTTCATTCTTACTCCAGCCACCAAGCTCCTGCATGAACTGCGGATTAATATCCTGGAATGTCTGCGGTTTTACCTTCAGAAGCTGGCGTAACCACTGAATTGCAGAAGCTTCATCTGAAACAAAAAGCTTTGTTTGTACAAGCTGTCCTGATGTCAGTTTCTTCCGATCGTACTCTGCAGCCTGCTCTGGCAGGAAATACATGCCGTCGCGTTCAATGAATCGCTGTCCAAGTCCTATCTGGAACTCCTGGCTTGAGATTGGCACAGGATAGCCTTTACGAACATAGTAGGCTACCATCTGGTCAAAAAGAATACGCGGGTCACGTTCTGGTATCAGTTGTAGCAAAGCGCCCTGATATTTAGTTACAGCAAGGTATTCTAAATGGGTTCGTACGAAGTCCCAAACACCTTCTTCAGTTGCTGCTTCATTCTTAAAGCGCTCTTCAAAGCCACCGTTAGGTTTGTAGGCGGAGATGACAAGATCCTGTTTGACGGCTGTTGGTGTAGTACACGCTTTAAAGCTCCCTTTTTTCTTATCCAACGCTGATATATTTGCAACAATGAAACCTGCATCTGTTAAAGCTGTTTGGATACTGTTCCAGACAGAAGCCTTTGTATTAGAGAATTCAACTGTCATCCAGCGTCCAGGTTTTAACAAATTGTAGGCAGTTTTAAAGCAGTTTGTCATCAATAATCTATACTCATTCAATCCTTTATTTTGCACATTATTTTGAATCGCTTCTGGAGTATTATCCGTTAAGATTCCTAACCAAGACTCAAGGAGGCTATTTAACTCAGAATAATTTAAATTAGAACCAAATGGAGGATCAAGAAAAATATAATCATAACATTCTTTACTTACAGAAGCAGCAGCTGCACTACACGTTTCAGAAATACATTCACCTTCTTTCAAATTACTTCTAAATGCTTGCCATCGAACACGTAAAGCAAGACGTTCAAGTACATTTGTTTCAACTGAAAGTGATGCTACATAGAGTGTTCCACGAAGACTCGTGATAACACCACCACCACCACCAAAATAATTACCCAAATGAAGTCTCAATTCTCTTCCAACCCAACTCATCGTAGATGTATACCATGCAGTATATCTTGGATTTTTATCTCTTAATTTCTTAAGAACAGAAGACAACACCCATAAATTTCGTTTAGTGTAAAACTGATGTACATGAGTGATACCATGAGAAGTCTTTGGCTGTCGAGTATTATAACCATTTGGCAATTTAGTTGAGGGAAAATGGTAAGGAATTTCAGCATTTACTATATTTTCAATCAGCTTTAAATCAAATTGATCAGGAATCTTTTCAAAACGCTTTTTATCAACAGAATAATTAATTAGAACTGGCACCTGTTTTGCCTGTTTTACATTTTCCTTAATCGCGGAATCGTACTTTGTTACCCAAGCCCTTTCCATATTACGCTTGGTAAGGTTGGCTGAGCAGTAAGGACAGGGAAAAACATCATTTACTTTTCCTCCTTCCCGATCTAATGCTGCTTCCCAGAATATAACCTCATTAGCACACTCAGGACAAACATAAACATCCGACCAAACGGTATAATTTATTCTTCCCATCTTTCCATCAGTGTGCTTAGTCTCATACATCCAGCCACATTCTTCTTCAACTTCTTTGAGGATGCGTGTTGCTTCTTTTTCAAATGCCTTCACATCCATAGGAGTGTTGTAGTTGTAGGCGATGAAAGTAGCTGCCGGAGAAAGATCATTAAGGACCGCCCTTCGCACACCAAGCTGCGAAAAAGGCACCCATCGAGTCTTTCCATCATCGCCAGTCTTCTGCTGCAAAATGGTTCCGTCAGGTTTGACTTGGTAGCCAAGGGATTCCACAGTCTTGCGGTCACCACACATCTGTGCAGCCACACCGGTCATACCTGTGCCACAGAAACCGTCAAAAACTATGTCTCCGGGTTCTGTATAGTGGAGAATATACCGCATGATGGCTTTGTGAGGTACTTTGGTGTGGTATGAGTGAGCATTGTAGATGGGATCGTTCTTGCCTTCGCTCACGTCGGCTGCAAAGGGTTCCCTGTGGTACTTGTAATCTGCAGATTTTTCTGGTTTTTCTGCTTCCCACTCGTTAATGAAATCCGTGATCCAGGGATTTGGGCAAGCAGTGTAGTATGGTGGGTCACTCAGGTGAAGGATGTCTTCGTCCGAACCTATGGGGAAACCTTCTATCTTGCGGAACTCCGGGTCCTGCAGTTTTTCACGCAGCTTTTCGGTGAAGTAGTTGCGGCGTTCCTCTTCGTTTTTAAAGGTCATGCCGAGACAGGTGACCTGCTTTGGAGAGTTGTTGCTGCCTTCGGAGAAATTGTCAAATAAGGTGGTATCAGTCATTTTTAATCCTCATTCTAGCACAATACGTACTTTGTTCGGATCCTTGCCTCTTGTGAGACTGTCCACATAGTCATTGAACATACTCTTGAACTCAGCCGGGCTTACAGGTCCTATCTCCACCATTTTTTCGATCAGTTCAGATTTTTTCACCGGAACCTTTTGCAGACCAGCTAGAACAGTTCTGACTATCTGTATAAACTCATTATTCAAAGGCTGAGGTAGCTCTCCTTTAATTATGAAATCCTGAACCATCTTTCTTTCATCATCCTGAAGAAGTTGATTTACATTTTCCTGTGTCACAGGATCTTCCAGGTTGTTCAGAAGAATTGTGGTCCACTGATCAGTTATCTGGTCAAGTTGTAATTCCATTTGATTAAGAAGAGTTGACGCCTGTACTTCACCTTCCATAGATGGTTTGAATTGGCAGTGTGGACATACCGGATTTGAGATAAGTTCTTGCTCCATAAGGTTAAAACAACTCTTCAATCCAGCCAAACGATTACGGAAATCAGTAAGTTGTTGTTTTGGCATCAGGTCTATACCTGCCAGTTTATCTAAATTCTGTAAAAGGGCGTCATTTATTAATGCTGACTTCTGTTTGTCATCATTGACACCCAGGCGTGACCTTGAGTGTAATGTACTGTAAATATTGATATATTCCTGCTTAAGCTGCTGCAGCTTTGTGTTTATTTCCTGAGATTTATTGGATAGCTCTGATAGCTTTGCCTGTTGCAGATCCATCAGGACATCATTACGTGTGGCTCTCAGGCGATCTGTCCACTCATGATCAGTAGGCAGTACCGTTTCTGCAGTGGTCAGCCATGATACAATACTACTCTGATTCATTACGAACTCACGCAATGATTCGAGTTCATCCAGTGCCTGAACGGCCTTTTCATGAGAAGATACTTCTTGAGCACTGTAACGGAAATTCTTAAGCTTTCCTGGTGTAGAGTAAACCTGTAACGATTCAAAAAAGTTTTTTGCATCCTCTATCCCGCTTGTCTGATTGGCAAGTTCAGTACCAACCAGCAGGTTCTGTCCCCAGAATGAAATACCTTCTCTCATAATCTGTTGTGCCATTACCATCCTATTAACGATCTTCCCCACAGCATCCTGAAGGTTCTGTACAGGCTCGTCCTTTCCCTGGGTCAGGAGTTGTGCCATTCCTGGCGACATGTTCAAAAGCTCGAAAAGTGCCTTAAGAGCAGGTAAATTCCATTCCTTAGGTTGTTCAACGTGCTTGAATCTGATCAGTTCATCCATGGAAGTAGCAGCTAATTGTTGAAGGCCTGTAGCATCGAACTTTTTACCAGGGATTGATAACACAACATCACCGGAATTCACAAGTGCAGCTAGAATAACTACAACCCATTCAGGTTCAAGTCTTGCACCAACTGGATTCATATATTCAAGTCCATGGTCGTCGAGGATGATCTCACTACGGTTGACCACTTGTCCATGTCCTTTAGACTTAAATTCTTCAAGGATTAAATCAGCATATCTTGATTTATGTGGATCTATCTTCTCCCCGTCCAACAGTTCCAGAGCATCCAGAACAGCAACAGCCTGTTTTGTACGACTCTGGCCGGCAATAGCCCTCAATGCATCCTGAGCAGCCTGCGGTCTATTATTTCCAGTGATCATTACTGAGAATATTGGATAATCTGGAGCCTGATCTGCAAAGTGTGGTTCCAGACATACACCTGCAATAGTATTGACCAGATCGCGGAAGTTAACGGTCTCCTGTGAAGTTAAACCAGGCAGACCTTTTATGGATTTTCCTTTTGCCCACTCGGTCATCAATTTCGTTCGTCCCTGATATGTTATTTCAAAAGTATCTGTCATATGTTTCTGCAGCCATTGTACCAGTTTCTTCAGGAATTCATTTGCCTTTGATTCATAGGTGGCTTTAGCGTGTCCCGAAGATGTGGAAGCAAGGTCTAAAGCTGCAGCATAGCTTTTTAAGACAGAATGGAACTCTTCATCTGTTACTTTTAGTCGGAAGAATACTTCATCGGAGTTCTTTTCGTTTATGTAACGCGATAATTTGTTACTGTAATCAAAAACCTGGATAAAATATAGATAAAAATCTCTCTGAGGCACTGCAGTAGAACGTTCATCAGGAGAACCGAAGAATAGATAACCTGTCCTTGCTGCCCTGTGCTCCCGCCATTCAAGTTCATGCTGCCATATTTTATAACCTGTAACATATGTCGAATCCGTAGATTCCATCACCCTTTTAAGCGCCTCATAGTAATACCTATCAAGTTGGGACTCCTCAAGGCTTTCAGTTCTCTTTTCTATTAAAGCATCGAAGTCATCGGTCTTTTTCAGATCCAGATAGAACTGACGGTTTTCCTGGTTGAAGGAAATGAACTGTCCGCTTACGGTCTTATGTATCTCGCGAAGTACAGTTTCCACATGAGTTTGAAGATCCTTATCTGGATCATCACTACCCATCTCAGCGATCATTGGTTCAAAAAGTAGCAAACTGTCACGCAGCTCTTCAGCTGTAGCACCTAAACTTGAATAGATATCACCTGTTGTAAGGCGATGCACAGACAAAGCATGTATGAGACGTAAAGCCATAGGCTTATATTGAGGTCGAGTAAAAGCCCGTTGTATAAGGGACTCTAATACTTGGCTGCAGTCAACCACTTTTCTTATTTCAGGAATAGAACGGAAAGAAGCATTCTGCTTCAACGTATCCCAATAACTATCAAAAGATATAAGCCCAGGATAATCCTCAGGCACCTCTCTATCCATAATGGATTTCATTTCGATAGAAAGCGTTTTGAGCACTTCACGCTTCTCTATTATCTTGACACGTTCGAATGTATCAATATAATCTGGGTGTACCGGGAAAAGCCGGACAAATTCATCCATCCTTTCATTAAGCCCGCCATAGAACTTAGCAAAAGGAGTCAGATATTCACGTATTTGTGCTTGCTGCTCTGTTGTTTTCTTAAGCAAACGTTCAGACACAACGAATTTAACATCACTACGTGCAATAACAACCTGTTCAAAACGATCCTTTACTCTGCGGATACTATCAGCTACGAATGCAAAACGAGGGCTATCAAATATTGCTTCCTGTACCCCAGCAATAAAGCGGAAACGCAGGTCTTTGCAAACCTCGCCCACTTCCCTTAAGAAATTCAGATCAAGAATCAGTTCTTGATCCTTACGGCTACGTAAATAATCCAGAAGTTCATCCACTACCAGTAGTAGCCCATGATCAGGATACACTTGATGGAAAACAGTCATCATTTCTTCAAAGGACCTCTTATTACTGACTACTTCACTCGCTTCAGGGAAAACATAATCAACATGCAGTTTGTCAAGTTTCTCCTCAAGTTCGGCTACCAGAATGTCCCTCAAAGACATCGTTGTTGAACCAATCTCTGTACGGATAACCTTGAATCTGCCAGCAATCTGCTTAGCAGAATCTTTAACACCATCATGTTTAAGTGAATCCAGTAAAGAATCGTCTTCTGCAAGGCTGGATATTACTGACATCAAGTGAGACTTACCAGTACCATAATTACCAACAACCAATATTCCTTTATTATCTATAGGCTGATCGAATTGTAATTGAGGAATGACAATATCAGTAAGCCGTTCTGCCATTTCTTCTGAAATTACATATGTATTTACCAAATGATGAGCTGCAGTGGATTTATCAGCAGCCCGTAGCTGAACCACCGATTCAATAGGATCGAATTGGATAAGATCTTCATATTTCATATTTTACCTACCTTTAATCATTTTTGCTAAATCAATTGCTCTTGCTATCCATTTCCACAATTAACACATCATCCATATCATAGCTTCTATACTCTGGATGACCGGGTTCAGCATATATCAGCTTTCCATCCTCTACATAACCATTCCAAGATGCAACGACAGCGTGATTTCTTGAGATTTTTTTGCAAGATTCTGAGAGGATCTAACTTTAATTTTCTATCAAAAAGCATCTCAACATTGTCCAAAAATTTAATTGAAAAATTATTATCAATAATATCCTCTAAAATTTGAGAAATATGGAGAGAACGTTGTTTTGATGTTAACTCTATTAATTGCTCCGAAATACTTACATTTACGTTAATGACTGGTACACTAAGTTCATCTGCAACATCTTTAATAACAGCTGTTTTACCTGAGCCTTGTTTCCCTACTAACAGAATAAGCTTGTAATAAAGATCATCTGTATCTTTAAGGTATTGTTTTAACTTATTTTGAATCTTATGTGCCATATTTTATCCACTTACTTAATAAACTCATTGACTATTTGTAAATTTATCTATTTATTTGAATTATGGCTATATAGACTCTAGAGAAAACTTATCTGAATAATAACTGTAAATGGGTAGAGTTTGCAATATCATATCTTAATAATCTTACTTTTTGACTTCCTTGTTTGCGTCTTATGGTCTAATGAAGTTGACTTCATACTTTACCGCATAAAGAACATGAATCTATTCAGAATCATACCTTTACTCTGGATAACAAAGTCTGTGATATTACATCAACAAATTCTTTTTATGTTTAATATCGTGTACATGCCTACTTGAGATCTTAAAATCTGTAACAATAAATTACTCAATAGCGATTGCTATACGTGTTTTCAGATATTATCTCATTTTCTGTCCTTTTCTCATTGAATAATAGCAACTACAATATCTACCCTGTAAATCCACTTGAATCAATAGCGTTAATGTGTTATCTGAAAGAAAACTGAAAGTCTATTCAATTTTCTAAACCCTTTGTGTAGTTTATACTCAGTTTCGTTGAAACTTTGTTTCAACTCAAGTCTTAAAGAAGTATTACGAAGGTGAGCAAACAAGTCAAATCATCAGTCATATTGTAAAGTCAAAAATTGAGACTCTGAAAAAAATACCTATCGAGATCATCGACTGCAGATCACAAATGACAAATATCAACGATAACCGACAGTATATTTTGACTTATTGTAGCTCTAGCAATTTGTTCGATTATAGATGATTTCTACATAGCATGCTTGTGGTTAATTATCATGGAGACACTTAGTCTCCTTTGTATCATCATTCTATATTTGGGAGACAATGGACAAAGAGAAAATTAAGAGACAGTGAGATAAAATGGTAAGGAAAAATTTTAAGTCTAGTTTTTTTTTGAAAAAAAATATTTGAACAAATGTATAAATATATTTATACCATATTTTAGTATATAATGTATTAAAAGAGAGAAATGAATGGCACAAAACAATTTTCCTGGAAACGACTTATCTTTTCCTCTTAATAAGCTTCCTAATAAAAGTAATTCTTATCTGAGGCTCAACACCATTTGCCCGTATTTTACTATGTTTCCGCTTGATTATCCTTTTGAAGTTTTAAAATACGCAAAATCAAATGATAAAGTTTTAGATCCTTTTTGTGGGAGAGGGACAACAAATTTTGCTGCAAGATTAAGAGGGCTGTCTTCTGTTGGAATTGATGCAAGTCCTATAGCATCCGCAATTGCCATTTCAAAATTTACGAATACGACACCTGAACAAATAATATCTTTATGTCAGGAGATATTGACAGATTCAGATAAACCCGAAAATGTTCCAGAAGGTCCTTTTTGGACTCTGTGTTATCATTCTTCTACCCTAAACCAGATATGCAAATTGAGAGAATCTTTTTCGGAAGAATGTAATACGGATACATCTATTGCTTTAAGGGCATTAACTTTGGGAATTCTGCATGGACCACTCGGAAAAACAGTTGATTCATATCTATCGAACCAAATGCCAAGAACATATGCTTCAAAACCAAATTATTCAGTGAAATACTGGGAAGAACGTGGTCTTTTACCTAAAAATATTGATTTGCTGGAGGTAGTAAAAAGAAGGGCAAAATACTCATTGTCTTCATTACCACCATATGTAGATGGCGGAATATTGAAAGAGGACAGTCGCAACCCTATAAAAAACAGTTCACTTCCACTAGAAGAGTTTGATTGGGTAATTACATCTCCACCCTATTACAATATGAACACATATATCCCTGATCAATGGATAAGGAACTGGTTTTTGGGTGGGAATGATAAAGTTGAATATTCATATTCTAAGCAAGTTTCACATTCATCAAAAAAGAAATTTAGCTCAGAATTAGCAAAGGTTTGGAAAAGCGTTGCTGACATATGTAATCCAAATGCTAATTTAATGATTCGTTTTGGATCACTTCCTAGTAGTCCTTGTAATCCTTCAGAACTGCTAGAAGAATCTCTCGAAGAAGCAAACTGTGGATGGGAAATAAATAATATAAAATCGGCAGGAACAGCAGAAAATGGTAGACGTCAATCTGAACAATGTGTAAAGAACTTGGGAAAAGCTATCGAAGAAATAGATTTGCATGCCATACTGAGGTGATGAAAGACGTTTGATGTTCATTCTCTCCCCGAACTGAAAAAAGCAATATATGAAAGAGCTCAGTCAGATAAAAAAATACTAGATTCACTTAGACGAGAAGTTCGTTCCTTTGCTTCAGAAGTCCACACAATTAAGCCCTATACTACGACAGCTGTTTCGTTAGTTGCAAGTGATGGTGGAAATAATCAACTTTCCTTTGATCCTTTTTATGTTCAATTAGTTCGTGTTACCGATTCCTATGGAAAAGAATTATGTGTAGATGCTGTGTCTCCTTCAACTGATACAGATGAATTAGGCAAGGCGCAGTTTAATTCTGACGGTACTCCCAAAACTGCTCTTGGAAAGATGATGAAAGATCTTGGAGTAGATAATCCTCCATTTTTGAATAGATTAAGTCCTATGATACCTAAAGGATCTGACATTCGCAAAAATCCAAATTCTGTTAATCAAAGATGGGTATTAACTTATAGGGATCTATGTGAGTGGGCCGTATTGTATGAAAGAATATGTCACGCAAATTTTGCCACAGACACTTTAATTGTTAGAGACGGGTTACTTAGAAGTAAAATATTTTCTGGGGAATTGTTCATAAGATGGAGAAAGAAAGTAGAGGAAGCAATAGATAGGATTTACAAAGAAGACCATCGAAGAATTTTTCTTGTTGGGTTAGCTAAACACAGTAAAGTTATCGTGCGATATCAACTGGCAATGGCTATTGATGATACCTTTCCATCAGGGGATGCCAGATTTGTTCGAATACCACGTGATTTAGAAGCTAAAGCATACATTTGGAATGAATATGCTAGAGGCGTAGAAGTTGAGGGGGAAGGTATCGAGGCTCCTAAGTTTGTGGCAGGTGATATGTTCCTTGTTAGATTTGGGCCAATGAGTGGTGATCCTATATGGGCTGTAGATATATTTTCCAAGCAAAAAGAGGATGCATCGGAAATATTTGGTTATCTTCTTAATGATGCGATAAATGGGTTTCCTGTTCCTTTCTATCCTCGATGTTTACAAAAGGCACATGAATTTGCACAAGTAGTAGATTTTGATCTTGAAATATTTCAAGATCATATTTATGAAGCTGTTAGAGATCTTCTTCCAGACAATAAAAAAAGTATTGTGGATTCTTGGAGATTCCGTTCAGATCTTTCAATGAGGCGATATGGATGAAATTATTTCCTAAAGACAAAGTAGTTGGTATTTTCAGGGGTTTCAGTCAAGGTGGTATGGAGTTTCATGCAGAAATTATGCTCCCTTATAGAAATGAATTTCAAAGTGTTCCCATGCATGGACAATTTTTACTTGTTCAATTGGAGAATGAAAATGAAGCTGTTTTGGGAAGAATAACATCTCTCTCATCTGAAGGTCGATTAGCGTCTAGTTCCGGGGAAGATTATGGCATCCGTGCTATCAATGATGATAGAGTCATTCCAGAAGATTTGCGTAAACAGTATCTGAAATATCGTGTTGATATTCGGGTATTGGGCGTCTTGAGGCTGGAAGATGGATCTATTGTTTTCGCACCATCTCATAGAAGACTACCTCATGTAGGGAGCAAAGTAGCTTTTCTTTCCGATAATATAATGAGAGAAGTTGCAGGCCACAATTTAGACGGTGTGGAATTAGGATATTTTGCACTTGGAGAGTTTGTCTTTGGAGGCACTGATGATAGACTCAAACAAGAGCCATGGATTCGAATTAAATCACCAGATGTTATTCCACGTTTTCAAATCAAAAATCTAGTTTCTAGGAGATCATTTATTTTTGCTAGAGCTGGTTTTGGTAAATCTAATCTCAACAAACTCCTTTTTAGTAATTTATACAAAGTAACTCCTACAATCGAAAAAAGGAATGGTAGAAAGGTTCCAGTTGGAACTATAATTTTTGATCCTGATGGTGAATATTATTGGCCAGACGACAGACATAGACCAGGTCTTTGTGATGTTCCTGAATTGGAAGATAAATTAGTAATTTTTACTAAAAAGAAAGGGCCAAGTGATTTCTACAACTCATTTGTTGCTTCCGACATTAAACTTGATATTCGTAGATTAAGACCAAGCGATGTAATTTCCATTGCATTGGGTCCAGATAAGCAAGAGCAACAAAATGTTAGAAAGCTAAAAGGCCTTCGTGATCAAAACTGGAAGGAATTAGTTGATTTAATACACGATCAAGGTAATCTAGCAGATGAGGAAAAAGTGAAAGAATTACTCCATCTCAAAGATGATCAGAATGCAGAAATGGCTGCCGCTAGAGCCAACATGACAGCAATCGTAAAAATGTTGCATGACCCAGGAAGTTGGATGCTTGATATGCTTATTTATAGTCTTAAAAAAGGTAAACTTTGCATTATAGATATTTCTCAACTAAGAGGAGAACCGGCATTAATTCTTTCAGGAATTATTCTCCAAACAATATTTGAGTTTAATCAAGCCCAGTTCACCAATTCAAATCCTGAAACTATCCCTACCATTGCGGTAGTAGAGGAAGCACAATCTGTATTAGGAAATAAAGGTAGTTTGCGAACTTATGTCGAATGGGTAAAAGAAGGAAGGAAATATGATTTGGGTGCTGTGCTTATTACTCAGCAACCAGGAAGTATCTCTAGTGAAATATTGAGCCAGGGTGACAATTGGTTTGCATTCCATCTACTTTCAGCTGGTGATCTCCAAGCTCTCAAAAAAGCTAATGCCCATTTTAGTGACGATATACTAAGCACGCTTCTGAATGAACCAATCGTAGGAAATGGTGTTTTTTGGAGCAGTGCAGGTGGTAAAAGTTATCCTATTCCTCTTAGAGTCATGTCCTTTGAAGAAATATATAAAGTTAGAGATGAAGAATACAATTTACCAAAAGCAAAAACATTTGTTCAGGAACTCAAGGATACTTTTGGGAGAACAATTAAACCTAAGACAGTACAGGAACCCCCATCAATAGATAAAGTATCCGAAAAATCAACATTAGATGATTTTGAATCTGAAGAAGAAGAGGTAGAAATCGATTATATGGAAACTTACATTATCGATACAATTGAACTTTTTAAAACAGATGAATTAACAATAGGTAAAATCAAAAATAATGGATTGCCATGGTTTGGAGTTCAAAAAAGGATTAGTGAATTATTACCTGATGTGATCGATAAGGATGAAAGGCTCTATAAAATAGCATACACTATAACTCCAAGAGTTCTAAATGAAGTTTTTGGAGAAGGTAATTGGGATACTGAAGCAAGGCCAAAAAGTTCGGGATCAGGAACAACCAAATGGATAATTCTTAATAAATAATTTTATCAGACTTAACAAAAATTACTTGAGCAGTATGAGTTGGAATGAATACACCGAAAGATATCAATGTTTTTGTGGTAAAGGCGAATATGAAGTATTACATCGTGAAAATGATTGGTTCCAGCAATTATACAATGTTATGCCCTGAATGTAAAGAAAAATATGTCTATATTAGAGGAAATTACGTAGATCGTAAATGGATACCCTATGATAGAGGCTGGGTTTTAAAGTCAACTCTAGAAGAAAAGAGAAAGTATAGAGAAAATGTTGAGAAAAAATCAGAGAGTTATATTTTGATACATGGAAAAATAATTTCTCCGATGTTAAAAATAATTAGGCTCTTTAGAAATCCTTATGTGAATAATAATTGTAAATGAATTATACCTTTCGATGTTATGTTTAACATTTTGCAGTTACTTCCCTTAACTGGATTCTATACTTTCTTGACTTAATTTCTTCATCATATTTTCATTTCAGAACTAAGAACATTGTTTATACAGACTTCTCGAATGAGAGAGTTGCATGATGTACAAGCTCGTTTAATTCCTTCAATCAAATAAGCTGGAAATGATTCTTTTGAAAAACGAAGTCATTTGTCCAGATCAGTCTGTTTTAAGGATACGTATATTATATAAGCATTTGTTATCACTGCAATAACAATTAACGCTATTAAATAATCACTGAATATTTCATTCCAGTAAGCACCAATAGCAATGCCGATGGCAAGAAGTGCAAGTTTGAATATTCCAATTTGCCACCAGGTAAATGTATACGATTTGAAAAGCTGCATATATATTTATTATATATTATAGTATATAAGATGCTTTACCTATATGAACTATTCAAATATTTTCAAACAAGGATATTCATTCCTTTTAGCTTTAGTTTAATTTTCAAAGAAAAACAGCTCTTACCTTTTTCATAATACAGGAATTGAATTGATGGAGAAAACGAATTTCTATAGACTTTAAAATAGAGAAACTATAAATATCTATGAAAATAATTGCTGCTGAGCATTAATTTGAATGGAGTCCTAAGATTTAAAAAACGTCTGAAAATGATCCTCTTTGGATTTATAGTTTGGATCATACCTTTTAGTGTATCTTGCACCTTGATAGCGTTACTAAAAAATAGTCGAACTGACTAAAGCGAAAGTATTGTGATCCGCCAATTTGGTTGCCTTTTCAGATTTTTATAGATGGGCGTAAAGCCCCTATGTCTTTAGCATAGGGAATGTAAGCGTCAACTATATTTATACATCATTCTCAATGTGTATGTAATTAACCGATAGCAAGAACCAAGCCAAAGGTAATTTAAACTGGGTGTCCAGGGAATAGGGGTCTTCGTAAAGAGTTCCTATTGTTCGTTGCCTTTCCAGTTGGGTATGAACTGTAATATCAGATTCCTTAAGGAATCGGTCGAAGAAATCCACGAAGTCTTTAGCTTTGGAGTAGTTCACCTCATAGTCCTTGATTATAAGTATAGCACCATTCCAAAAAAGATAGCATAGGGGAGAATTGAGGTCATAAATCTATGAAAATTTGAAAAGGAACATGAAATGGGGAAATAGAATGCATAAATTATATTATTCGATCGTTATCGATGCACCAAAAGAAAAAGTATGGGACACTATGATTGACATAGATTCTTATCGGCTCTGGACGGAGGTATTTTCACCGGGGTCACACTATGTGGGTGACTGGAGCAAAGGAAGCAAGATACTTTTTGGATCCAACGAGACCGGTTCTATGTCCGGAATGGTGAGCCAGATAAAAGAGTACGAACCATATGAGTATATATCCATCAAGCACATCGGTTTTCTTCAAGACGGAAAAGAGGACACTTCAAGTGAATTAGTAAAGGAATGGAGTGGAGCACTTGAAAACTACACATTTAAGGAAAAGGACGGAAGAACTGAATTGCTGGTAGATATAGATGTTCTAAGCGAGGAACACGAGGATATGGCACAAAAATGGCCTGAAGCACTTCAAAAGCTTAAGCAACTTGCTGAGAACGAGGCACACTAAAAGGCAGATTGCAATACCAAAGAATCTTAGAAATGATATGTTTCCCGAAGGTTCACAGGCCGCAATAGTTGCATATTCGAATCACATAGAAATTCGGCCATTTTCATACGTGTTGGATAAATTAGAATGTGCTTTAGCATCCGCACCTTCATTTGCGAAGGAATGGGATTCTCCGGATGAAGATCAAGCATGGGAAAATCTTCTTGAACATGCTATGAAGAATGAGCAGACTGAAAAGTGAGGTTTTAGCATATGCCCATCAGAACAGTCGGAAAGCCGGCCAGTTTTGGTTATTGCATAATAGAGGTAGTAATGTAATTGTGTGCTAGATAACAAGTCAAAAAGCACATAATGACGAATATGCAATACCTTTAAGCACCGAAGATTTTATTACCGGCTCATTACCATCACCCAGTTTAGTCAAAGCTAACATGATAATGACGTTGAATATAAATGCAATTCTTGCAAAATCGGGAACCCTTACTAATGAAAGAAATACGAGAAATTGAATATAAATTGGTAGAACTGATTACTTCACAATTTTTCTTATAGATAAAATTGAAAAATCCATAAACCTTAGCTTTCAGCTATGCTTTATAGTAAAATCACCCAGTATAACCGTACCCGTGATTATAATATCTGGTTTTTTGGTTGTGCTCTCTCTATCATTTGAATGACTTCGCCTTTTATCATAGATATCCCCAAGTACGTTAAGTACATCTATCTCAGCCCACCAGTCTTCCGGGATAATTATATCGATTTCACCGAGCAGGACTGTAATATCAACCTTAACAGGAGAAGATCCAATCACAGCATCCCTTAGATCCAGTTCCGTTTCTCCCAGTATTGAGACTATATTTCCTCCTTTAAAATCTGGAGAGTTGTTTGATAAATTTACTTCATCAAAAACTGCAATAATGTCAACTTTCGGATCACTTCTTTTTGGAAAAGAAGGCCGACGTTTCCTTTTAAAGAGTATATCAAGACCTATGAGAATGAAAATAATTGGCCACCAGTTAAAGATAATACCCCAGGTAACAATTTCAAGGACTAACAGTTGAACAAACGTAGCTATAAGTATTATAATTACAGGGCCTGTTATACTGGTAAATCTAGATTTAATAAGTATATAGATACCCAGCAAAATAAATAGTGATGGAATATACTGCAACAACTGACCTGTATCATATATTTCTAGATTTCTGATTAGAAATAAAATACCAAGAATTAGTATAAGGATTCCTAACAGTGTCTGGGTTGAAATTTTTGCCATATTAGTCAATTATCCATTTGATTAAATATCTATTAATCTTTTCCGAGCCGTGTAATAATAACTATCATCAAATCTTTTTTATCATACTGAAAGGCATCGAAACAGAACTTTAGTACCTATATATAGCCAATACCACAGTAACCATTAATTAAACGTTACTTTTTATGATACCTTTTTCTTATCCTTTCCAGCTCTCTTGTCGGCGGAAGTACATGACCCAATGTCTTACGACATTTTGGACAGGTAACATGCTCTTTCAGTATCGCTTCATTTTTGAATAACCGTTTTTCAACCCATATATTGTTCATACATTCTGGGCAAGCAGACATTATTTTTTCAGGTTGCATTAATCATTTCCTCCGTCATTAAAAGTTACGGTCTAGTTATTCAAAAATGGTCACAATCCGTCTAATAACCTTACCATCGTCATCTTCGTTTTCACTGTACAGATACTCGTGCCTTGCTTCTGGGTGCTCGTTGGGTAATTTAATTGTGTGTGGATTGGTTGAGGATCCTAGGTTAGTTTTTTTATTTTTCAAGAAAAAACTGGCATTCTATCAGCCTGATTTTCAAATTATAAAAAATTTTTAGAATAGCTGAGATTCTTTGTACATCCTAGAATATTTTGAAGCTAATTCTGCCATAACAGTTGCTACAAAATTTGATATAATATAGAAATATCTTGCTCCTATAGATCTTCACCCTCTTTTTTTATATATAGACTGAATATTGCACTTAAAGCTTCTTTTTTTGCCTGATTGTGCCACATAATTACCCAATACTACTATGCTAAGCATTGTTATATAATGTGATCTGAAACTATATTATTATTATTATTATTATTATTATTGCAATTAGAAATCAAGTCCATTCTTCTTATGCTTTCCAAAATGATTTCATTTTATAATTCCTTTGTGTAGTTTATACTCAGTTTCGTTGAAACTTTGTTTCAACTCAGGTTTTAAAGAAGCATTAAGAAGGTGAGCAAACAAATCTGGACCATAGTTCATGTTGTAAAATCAAAAATTATGATTCTGTAAAATAAATTATCTGAGCAATAATTGTAAATGAATTATATCTTTCTGTATTACGTATTATTACTAGGCTTGATTTTCTTTTACCCATTTCTAAATAAAGTATATGAGATTTTTCAGCAAAATCGTAACACAGTCTAGATTTATTCTGGATGAATGATTCCAGGTAAACTTTGTAATCTATCAGTCATTCAAAAAAGATATATAGATTTAAATGTATTTTATTATTATCAAATCGTATCAATAATATACCAATTCATAATAGGGTGAATATATGAAAGAAATAGAATCCATAAATAAACCTAGTCGCTCGCCTACATTGAAAACAATCAAAATGGTAGAAGATACTCTTCAAAATATGGATGATAGCATTACTTCTATCGCTGAACTTAAACGTCATTTACCCAAGCAGGTAAATCACAGTACTCTTAAGACCATACTAGAGTACCTTGAAGAGAGCAATAAGATTGCAGTAAGCATTAAAGGCATCACCTGGATACACAATGGCAATGAAAGACTTAACAAAGCAATATCTAGAGACACCGAATTATGAAAGATGTTCGGATAGTCCTTATTGATGAAGCTGATATCAAATATCGATCTTTGCAAGAAAAGGTGTCCGAATCAAAAACAAAACTAACAATAGTTGAATCAATAAAGCTGACAACCACATAATTTTACTAACTTTTGTCATTGGAGTAGGCCAGAAATAACATCAGTAACAAAAAACGCTTATTTATGTTCATTTCATATCGATTAATTATTCAAATGGCGAGATCTTTAATATCACTATTAATTCAGCGATGTAAATTTTATATTATAACGTGTTCCTTTTTTTGAAGTATCAATATTAATATTTGCATGTAGCTGTTCAACTAAAAGATTTATTATCTTAAACCCTAGAGATTTTGATTGATCGTAATCAAAGTTTTCTGGAATTCCAGTACCATTGTCTTCAACAATTAATTCATAAAAGTCATCCAATTCCTTAAATGAAATTGAGATATGTCCTTCAGCCCTATTTACGAATGCATGCTTATATGAATTTGTAACTATCTCGTTGATAATTAGACCAAGTGGAATTGTTGCATCCATACCCAGATAAACGTTGTCGAGATCTAGGTTTATCTTAATAGATTTATCATATGAATAATAAATCTGTGATATGTGATTTACAAGGCTGCTGACATAGTCCGAAATTTCAATGCTGGCAACATTATTTGTGCTATAAAGTTTTTCATGTGCCAAGGACATTGACCTTATTCTGTTTTGACTATCAATAAATGCATTTTTAATACTATCTTGATTCTTAAACAGCCTCGCTTGCATATTGAGTAAGCTGATTATAACCTGTAAGTTATTTTTTACTCTATGATGGATTTCACTTACAATTAATTGATTTTTATTAATTTCTTCCAATTGTTTCTTTTCAGTTATATCCTGCTGAACTCCAAAGTAACCTAATATTTTTCCCTCATCATCGTATAGGCATATGTAATCACCTTCAACACACATGATAGTGTCATCCATTCTACATTCACTTGTCTTTGTGTACCAGTGCCCATTATCAAATAACTGCCTACATATATTACGGCAGCTTTCTAAATCGTTTTTAAACAGATTGTATAGTGTTCTACCAATGAATTCGTCTTCAGTAGCACGATACTGATCCAGCATTGCCTGATTGGCTTTTGTTATTCTTTGGTTGTGAATAGCATAATCCAGTACTTTTTCCTTATCTACAGAATCATTCCATTCTATTGGTTCGTCCAACATCATGAAGAAAAAACCAATAAGTGATTGTGAAAAAAAGTTATTTAGCATTTTCTCGCTTTCCATTAGCTCAAGTTCAGCTTGTTTCTGTTCAGTAACATCTACTATAACTCCATCGATATATAGCAAATTATCATTCTGGTCAAAAACTCCACTTGCATTTTCATGTATCCACCTGGAATTTCCATCTTTTCTAATTAATCTATATTTTAATTGATAGGATTCTTTATTATGAATATTTTTTAAGACTTCACGATATACCATCTCCTGATCATCTTTATGAATGAGACTGTTGTATGTTCTTTTATTGCTATTAATTAATTCAGAAGGATCATAGCCTGAAATGTCTTTCATCTTATCACTTACAAAGAGCATTGTCCAGTCTCTATCCATCTTGCACCTAAAAATAGCTCCTGGAATATTTCCAACTAATGTCTTAAACCTCCCTTCACTTTGTTTTAGAGCCTCATTCGTCTGCTTGCGTTCAATTAAACTCCATAATCCCTGCATCAAAAGTTCAAGATGCTGAACATCCGTTTTATTATATTCTTCATCTTTGTTTCCAACTCCTGCGAGCATAACGATTTGATCACCACTAAAAATAGGAGCGTTCATGTGTCTGAACAATTTTACATGCCCTTCTGGCAGTCCTTTTTTTAAAGGGTTTGCAGAATAGTAATTATTTATTATGATTGGTCTTTGTTGTCTGACAGCTTCACCCCAGAGTCCAGTGCTTTCAAGTGGATATTCAGTTGGTTTTTCAACTATGTTACATTGATCCATAGCAGATCTTGACCAGGAATACATTATGAGCACATTTTCATCTTCATTGACAAAGGCTAAATATCCAGTCTTACTTTGTGTAATTTCTATGGCTTTCTCCAGTGCATAGTCTGTCATTTCCTGAAGAGTAGCTGTTGTCATTTGACCGAGTTGCAGTAATGCATGAATACGTTTGTAGTTGAGAGATTTTGCATTTTCGGCCACCTTCTTTTCAGTTATATCTATAATCATCGTTAAAATACAGGGTGTATCTTCAACATCAATTATTGTTGCTGATAGCAGGCCGTACAATATTGTGCCATCTTTACATTTAAGGGTTACTTCTTCACTTTGAATCTGTTCTTTATTCTTCAACTTCTTTGTAAGTTCGACTCTTATCTCTGGACTTGAATATATTTCAAGATCTGCTACATTTTTTCCAATGACTTCTTCTCGTGAATACTTAAGAGTTCTAAGATAGCTTGTATTAACTTCAAGAATGGACCCATCTTCAATCGAAGATATTACCATAGATGTGGGGTTGGCTTCAAAAACATCATGGAATTTTTTCTCAGATGCCTCCAGAAATAATTTTTTACGAAGGATACGCTCCTGAGTAGACCCTAAAAAGAAAATCAAAACCGACAAAAAAATAGATGCACCAAATATGGGTATCGAACCTTTCATCAGCATTGAATAATAATTGCTTGCATCTACATCCATTCCAATAACAGCTACTGCTTGACCTGTAGCAGGATCTATAATTGGAGCATAGCCAGTTATCCAAGTTCCCCAGCTATCAGTATAAGGCCCATCTACTAGCATCATTCCGGTTTCAAAAGCAAGCCTTGCTGTATCTGGGGCATCATGATAAATCTGGCCTGGATATGCGTGATCTGGGGATTCAGGTGGTTCACCATCTGCCATGAAAAATATGCTATCATCTTTCCTCATATCCAGTATGTATACAAATCTAATCTCATCGTTGATATTCTGAATTTCCTGAAGTACTGATACTAATTCTTCATGTCCATGTGTGACATCTTCTTTATAGTCTATTAAAGTAGATATATCATTAGTAGAAATAGAAGCTTTTACAATGCTTGTCTTGATAAGAAGGTCTTCTCTAAATGAAGAATCCTGCTGGTAAACAGATAATACTGTAATTAGAATTCCACATACTAAAATTGCCAGCGCAAGAATTTGCCACCAATGAATCCTTCTTTCCAAGGATTCATCTATTTTATGTGAAATCCTTTTGCTACCCATTAAAATCTTCTACAATAAACCGCCTATGATTAACTGTAAACTTTTATTTTATTCATTCAAGACCGATATTACGGGATCATAAAATTTTGTTCCTTACTCCTAAATATTTAATATTTTGTATATAATCTTTTCTTTTATTTTTGTACAGTTCAACAAGTTACATAGAATTTTCATTTTGGCTCTGTAGAAATCCTTATGTAAATAATAATTGTAAATGAGTTATACCTTTCGATGTTATGTATTAACATCTTACATTTTAATTCCTTTACCTAGTTTCTGTATTTTCTTGACTTAATTTCTTCACCATATTTTCTATTCAGAACTGAGAACATTGTTTCTATAATGTTTTTATTTATTTGACGTATAATATAATGGGACGGCGTCACTAAATTAACAATAAATAGTAGAAAAAAATGAACAATTCTACAGACCAAATTTCATCGTTTTTGTATACATGTGAAACATAAAGGATAGATTGATAGATATGAGAGAACAAATAGATCAAGCTGCTCTTGAAGAACTACGTAGGGACTTTAAGGGGCAGATACTATTACCCAGTGATCCAGCTTATAATGATGCCCGTCAGATATATAATGGAATGATAGATCGACGTCCTGCGATCATAGCCCAGTGCAACGAGGTTGAAGACGTAGTGCAAGCAGTTCTTTTTGGCCGAAAACATGACCTTGAGATTGCGGTTCGCAGTGGAGGTCACAGTGTTGAAGGCTGGGGCCTCACTGACGGAGGAATTGTAATTGACATGCGTAAAATGAACTCTGTCAGAGTTGACCCCGTTGCCCGTATTGCTTATGTTGGGGGAGGTGCAACTTGGAGAGATGTTGATAGTGCCTGCCAACCTCACGATTTAGCCACAACTGGCGGTACTATTTCAACTACAGGCGTTGCTGGAATCACACTTGGTGGTGGGTGGGGTTATCTAGCCCGTAAATTAGGATTGGCATGTGATAATCTGATATCGGTGGAGCTGGTCACTGCCGATGGTAGTATTGTGGTCACTTCTGAAGAAGATAATCCTGAGTTGTTCTGGGCACTGCATGGAGGTGGAGGTAACTTTGGTGTGGCTACATCGTTTACTTTCAGATTACATCATCTTCCTGCTACTACTCTAGCCTTATTAGTCTTCTCGCCTACGGAGGGACCAAATGTTATACGTCGCTTTCGCGATGTTATAGAAAGGTCAGCGCCAGATGAACTGAGCGGAGAAATTTCCTACATGACCGGTCCACCTGAAGATCCTGTTCCACCCGAGTTGGTCAACCAGCTATGCTTATTTCTTGAACTGTTCTATGTAGGTCCGGAAGATGAGATGCGTAAGTTTATCAATCCACTCATGGAACTTGAACCTGAAGGAGTGATGATCTCGGAGTTGCCCTATGCGGATATACAGAGTGCATTTGATATGGAACCTGGTCTCCGCAACTATTGGACTGCACAACCTCTTGAAGTATTATCCGATGAAGCTGTAGAGTTATTCTGTAAACGTGCTTATGATATGATCGTGCCTTCCAATTCCATTCAAGTTCTTTCATCATGGGGAGGGGCTATTGCTCGTCAAGATGATAAATGGCCCATGGGCAATCGCAAATCAGCATGGCTTGTGTATTCCTTTGGTCAATGGACCGACCCTGCAGACGACAAGCGTGGTATCGCCTGGGCAAATGCATTATGTTCTGATATGATTCCACATGCAACTGAAGGCACTTACCTTAATCTCATCACCAACGAGGGAAGGGAGCGCATTATCGCAGGGTATGGAAGACAGGATAAATACAAACGGCTTGCTAGGGTCAAAGCAAAATACGACCCACATAATGTTTTTCACATGAATCACAACATCAGGCCTGATTGACAGCGTCTGATACCTATAAATTTTTTACGATTAACGGGGTGTAGAGAAAGCCCACTGCTTTAGCTGTGGGAGCAGTCACTAAACCGAAATAACTATGTTGAATTAACAATTCCAAAAAAGAAAATGCATTTTCCGATCAAGGATAACATTTTTCAAAATAATTTTTTGATAATGTCCTCATGCTTTTGATTATCAAGAACATTATGAAAATGAACCAAATTGCCAACCTTGGAATAATTACGTCTTCTCCTTCCACTCCCATATTTTCCAGTGAATATTGTCCTCACTATCGACCTCATATGTGACCGGAAAGGAACTGCCATCGAGACTGCTCCATTCAGAGGTAGAAGAGCGGAAATTGATGATTCCATGTAATTTTACTTCCGAACTTCCCACAGTTCCTTTACCAAATGCTGACGCAGTGTACGTTGCTATTTCGCCGCTTTTTGACGTGATTACACCGATACCCTCTCCGGAAATTTTATCCGGAAATCGCCATACATTCCAGTCTGTTCCAATGTGCTCTGCATCGGTTCCAAGTAGCCTGCCGGTTGCTTGGTCCGTTGATTCGGTCTTCATTCCGTTCTCGAGAATTTCGACTATTCTCATGCCAATAGTCTTTCCTCTAAATTCACCTATCGGTTTTCCACTCACTTTCATATTCCTCCTGTTGTTGCTAAACTCTCCTTAGCTTTCTGCAATCAGGATTATTTCTAGGACGTAGAGTCCTAGAAGCCATTGCGTTGTCACCTTCCACTCCCAGAGTTTCCAGATGTAATTGTCACCATCCTGATAGGGATACTAAAAGCTACCCTCGCCTTTTTTCTGGTAGGCAATGCATAAACCAGCATTTTTAATTTCATCCATATATCCCCATAAGCAAACTTCGAGTCAGGGATTATCTACTTTATGAAACTTACATAAGGATAAGCAGGTTCTTTTTGAATAATAAAAGATTTAATCAACTATTCACATCAGAATTTATACAGATTTTAATTTTTTGTCCCGTAGAAATCCTAGCAAAGCCATCATCAAAAAAGTTTAATATGTAATGACTATATTCAGTTAGAGATACTTTGTAAATTATCAATGGATTAAATTGTTATCGAAAAATATAATCAAATTTTATTTATTGGCGTAGAGTCCTTCAGGTAATAGTTAAAAAGCTCTGATCCCCATTCAAGTGCCTTCTGTCTATTACCTAAAATACGTACATTATCTAAATTTCCATCTTTTCTTAATAAGGTAAACATTAAATAGTGTTTACTTATTCCTAAGGACAAAAACCCTAAATTTTCAGGGTGTAAATAAAAATTGAATTTATTGGTATTAATCAGATTAGTAAAAATTTTATTATAATCTTCGGTCATATTATCCAATAAATCTTGAGAAAGTATAAAATGTATTTCAACATCATTACGAATCAAGTCGTCAAATAATTCTATAAAATTTGGATGGAAAAAGGTGTTTATACTATAAAGAACCCCGGAATCCTTTGAACTTTCATGGAACTCTTTAAGTATATAGTGAGTTTTTGGAATAGGAGGAGTTTTCCCTATCGTTTCAAGAACTCTATATAGAGTCCTTTCACTGAATTCGGGAAGATTGAAGATGTCCAGTACTTCATTTCTGTTGATCCACTTATGAGCTTTACTTATACTGAAATTATCAGTAAGCTTGTAGCTTACTAACGCTTTGAGCAACTTGCTGATATCAAGTCCATTCTTCTTATGCTTTCCAAAAACAGTAGAAAAATTAAGTGATTCATAGAAGTAGTCAACAGCTAGAATGGTTCCAATCGGAAAAGATATATTCTCATTTGGTGTAATCTTATGTGTTCTTAGCTTTTGTTGCGTTTTCATCGAATAATACAAAGGCTAAGAACACTTTTATTAATTGTGACTGGCAAACTTGGGATAATATGAAATGAATAATTCATTATTTGTGCTATATGTATAAGGGATACAGGGGGGTACAATGGAACATTCCAGTAAAATGTGGCAGGCGATAATTGTTCTTGTTATCCTGACAAGTGTACTTGCTTATGCATTGTACCCATTTATAAATGCCTTCTTAACTGCATTCATACTGTATGTAATATTCAAACCACTCCATAGGTTTTTGACAGTAGATCACAAGATTAGATCAGATATTTCTGCAATTATTGTTTTAATTGTATCTGCTCTTATCATCCTGATCCCTGTACACATCTTGTTGGCACTGGTCTATTTGCAAATACAGGCTTTGTTCTTAGATACCACTTGGCTGTTTTCGTATATTGAGCTGGCTACCAGCTATATCCATATAATCGAAAGCATAGTACTTCCATTTGAGATTGATCTGGAACTTGAAAATCGGCTTATGGAGTTCTTTTCCACTCTTTCTAATCTTATAAGTGGTGCAGCTGTAGACGCAATGTCTGCAATCGGTCAAATACTGATAGAGATTGTCATAATGTACTTTTTGTTTTTTTATCTCCTGATTGGAGATAAGTCTAAATTTGCGCAGACTTTTAGAAACGCCATTCCTTTTAACGAGGATAATACAAAAAAATTACTTGATAAGTTCAGCTCCCTTGTAAAGACAATTCTTTTTAGCTCAGGTATAATTGCATTTATACAGGGAGCCATATTGACTATAACATTCCTTCTCCTTGGTATTGAAGGTGCTTTCTTCTGGGGTTTTGTAACTCTTATCCTTTCCTTCCTCCCGATGGTTGGTCCACCTGTTATATGGGTGCCGACCCTTGCATTACAGTTGATACAGGGTGATTATTTCATTGCAGTCGGTGTGCTCATAGGTGGAATAATACACACACTTGTAGATGAGGTTCTTCGACCACTTGTTCAAAAAAGAGTAGGACAGATACACCCTCTTGTTACCATTGTAGGTGTCTTAACAGGTTTGAAAATGTTTGGCTTATTGGGGATAATCCTGGGACCTTTACTGATCTCATATGTCCTGCTTATAGCTTTAATGGTACATGATGAATACCTGTCAGGCCCGGATAGCAATAAATATGAGCAGCTAATATGTGAACTTATCAAACATGACTGACTATAATTCCTGTATACACCCCATACCATTAAGGAGATATTGGTTCATTGGTCATCGTTTAAAGAGCCTTATTTACCTGATAGCTATTGATTCTGTGCTAAATATCTGCCATAAACTCGGGTCAATTTTTAATGAAATCAACACCATTTCCTGCATATAATAGGCCCACATTTTTTCCAACGGTTATATACATTAAGATAATGGGTATAATTATCTTTTTAACCGGTAACATATGGATGAGTTCCAAAAGCACAAAGGAAACAATGACTTGGCATTCTGTTTCATGTAATGCAAAGTATCTTTTGAAAACCCAATTTCTTTCCATTGCTTGCCAGCATTAAGATCCTTGAAACCTAGCCAGCACATTGGAAGTACTGACAGTCATTCTGAAATAGCATAATATCGACATAATCTTAAGTTCTAATAGGAGATATTCTCATCAAAAAAAGTAGATCCTATTATTGAACTGATTTCAAAAGTATAAATACTATTTATTCCATTTATAGTTTGAGGGGATTAAATGGAATTTAAAGAACTCACTGATGAACAGTGGAAATATATTAAACCGTATTTACCTCCACAACCAATAACTGGACGAAAGAGAGCAAATGACCGTAATGTCATCAATGGTATTCTCTTTGTCCTGATTACAGGTTGTAGATGGTCAGATATGCCTGAATGTTATGGATCACCTTAAATGCATGAGAAGAGCGAAAACATGGTCTCAGAAAGAAGTATTCTCACTGGAAACAGTTTGTGTAGATAGTAGCCTGATTGAAACAAAAAAAGGGGAGAATCAACCGCCTACAACGGCCACAAGAAACTAAAAGGAATAAAAATACATACATGTGTAACCTGTGACTGTTTTCCTCTTGAAATTATCATTTCACCAGGAAATGAACATGATAGTAAAAGGTTCATTGAAGTAATGGATAGCATTAAAATAAAATCCAGTAGAAGACCACGAACAAGACCTTTAGAAGTTCTTGTAGATTCTGCATATGACAATAAGGATATTCGTGAATATCTCAGATCAAGATTAATAAAGAGCGATATCCCAGTAAATCCAAGAAACCTGAAAAAGATACCAAGAGGCAGACCTACCCGATTTGAATACGAATCGTATCATAAAAGAGGTGCAATTGAGAGATTCTTTGGATGGCTGAAAATGGGATTTAGAAAAATAGCACAGAGATATGAACGTCTTAACCTTATTTTTAAAGGATTGCTAGATATTGCATGTTTCATGCTATGCTGGAAAAAGGTGTCTCCGGAGTTTTAAATAGGAGTTATGTAGAAATCCTCATTTGAACAAAATACTGCTCATCCCCCCTTGTGTTTTCGCTAGCAAGTTAACACTTTGGGATTTTATCATTTTTAAAGCAACAAGTAATTTTTAGCAGGAAATAAGTTTTCTACAGAGCCTAAATAGGCTCATATTTAATAATAAATCAAAATAATTTTTTTGCCAGTATAATTAATATTATAACTGTGCTATTACATAATTATAATAATGATCCGATAGAAATTTTTTTACCCCACGTTCCCAACTTCTATCGGATTATTTTTTTGAACTTTTCCATAAATTTTTTATATATTTTCCCGCCATAGGACGAAACATGCAATTTTCATCCACTATCCCTCAAACAGAGTTGTGTCACTATTTTGCTGTAAAAGTTCATATTTTTATTTAGAAATAGATAAAAAGAAATCAAGCCTAGTAATAAAAAACAGAAACATATAATCAATCTCTGACACTTGCATATAAGATTGCGCGTGCTTTTGGAGAAAATATTGAACATGTGTTCATATTTGGAGATTGAGTTTAGTTCCCTGACTTATCTGGTTTAAAGATACCTTTAGTCTGAAGTTGGTAGCTAAACTCCACAATTTCTCCATTTTCATTCTTTGTTTATCTTAATTAGTAGAAGACTCTTTCCTCGCAACATAGTGACAGGTGGATGATGAAGCCGATTGATATGGGAAAACCTTCTGCTTATTGGACAGTTTGAGCCATCAACAAAAATATGTAACATCTATGGCTACCATAACAGAAAACATAAGCCTGGAAGACCGGCAATGGTATGCCTGAACTGCAATACAAATCATGACATAGATATTAATGCTGCTATCAATATTAAGAAATTCGCTCTTCAAGAGCAGAATCTAATAGGTATATAATCATCGTAGGAACTATGGGATGAGTCTGTGTATTTATCTTAAAAAGAGGAAAAAGTGAAGCAGAAAACTACATGCATGATCGTGGGTACTCACATGTTATAGCCACTCACTGATATAGGAAATAGGATTTCTACAGAACCTTTTACAATTTATTTTTGCCTTATTTTTTTAACCAGAGCTGCAATAGCAAATAAGCTTGTAATAGCAAATATTATTCCAAAACCCGGTATTGGTGAAGGCTCATCATCTACTGGATGTCCAACTGTAATTGTTTCCTCAGCAGAATCTTCTCCAACTTCGTTGCTTACTGTAAGTGTAACAGTATAGACATCCGGTGTTAGGTATGTATGCGTTGGGTTGACTTCTGCTGATGTATTACCATCACCAAAATCCCAGTGGTATTCAACTGCATTTTCGGAATTGTCGGTAAAGGTTACTTCAAGCGGTGCTACACCACTTGTAGGGTTGGCAGTAAAGTCTGCAACAGGTGGCACATCATCATCGACTTCGGCTTCTACAATCACAGTTCCCTGCATTTGTGGATGGTAGATACACATATAGTCATAGGTTCCAGTTTCATTGAATGTGTAACTGAAACTGTCTCCATCTTGCAAATCACCTGAATCAAATTCATCAGCAGTAACCGTATGCGTCTCTGCATCCATGTTGATCCAGATGACAGTATCATTTTCATAAATTGTTAATTCAGAAGGATTATACTCAAATCCCTGGATTATAATTTCATATTCAGCTGGTTCTGAATTCTGGTTAGCACCTGCTTGCAATGCAAATAAAGATAGTACCACCAGCAACATTAAAAATTTTAAAATACTTTTATTAATCATAAATATCTCCCCCATATGATATGATATGATATTTAATTTGGTAACCCAGAAATAAAATAAATCCGGGTTACCTTTACCGAGTACAGTTTTTTCAGAGTGCCGACATGGCTATTGCAATTGAAAAATAATACAAAATGGGAACTAAGGGAACTTTTCTGTATATTTTTGCAATTACAAATGTACCCCCACACGATCCAACCCGCACATCGGTTGCTAATTTATATAATGTTAGCACTATAATGTATGATAAGCAAATATATAAAACTCATAGGATCTTTAATACAAAATCAAGTACTAATTGCTTTTCTAAAAAGCCGCTACTAGAAAGAAATTAATATATGTTCAAACTAAACATCAATTGAACATGGTTAAAATCTCATCTCAAGTATTGCTGGGCATTCTCGTTCTTCTTCTTGGAATTTTACTTCTGATCAGGAATCTAGAAATATATGATACAGGTCAGCTGTTGCAGTATATTCCATCACTATTTATTTTGCTGGGTGTCTATATACTTATTAAATCTAGATTTACCAGTATAACAGGCCCTGTAATTATAATACTTATAGCTACGTTTGTTCAACTGTTAGTCCTTGAAATTGTTACCTGGGGTACTCTTATCACATGGTGGCCAATTATTTTCATTCTTATAGGACTTGATATACTGCTTAAAAGAAAACGCCGTTCATCTACTCCAAAAAGAAGTGATCAGAAGGTTGACATTACTGCAGTTTTTGATGAAGTAAATCTATCAAACAACTCTCCAGATTTTAAAGGAGGAAATATAAGTGTAGTCCTGGGAGATTCTGAGCTGGATCTAAAGGATGCTGAAATTGGCTCTTCACCTGCTAAAATCAATGTTACAGTTTTACTTGGTGAAGCTGATATAATAGTTCCTGAAGACTGGCAGGTTGAAATGGATCTCATCAATATACTTGGAGATATCTATGATAAGAGGCCAAATCGTTCAGGAGATAAAGAAGTGTCAACCGAAAAACCAGACCTTATAATAACAGGAACAGTTATACTAGGCGATTTTTCAATAAAAGACAAATGAAATGTTAAGGTGTAAGGAGTTTTTAAAATCTTAAAAAATAGTTATTAAGTAATCATTTCTATTACTATATCTTCAATTTCCCTATCTTTTCTGCAGTCAAAGCTTCCGATTTTGTAAAATTTGCATCTGTATCCAAAGTCATTACATGTTATTTTGACTAAACTCGGTGATGTTAATTAATTACCAATAAAATTTTCGGATTTTATTATTTTACAGATAGTTCTCCATTCATTCCTCATTTTACGGAAAGAATCTTCTTGGCTTAAAAGTCAAATTTAGATCGATTGCTTTCAGGGTAAAAAAACCGATGAATATGTATAGTTGAATTACTCTATGTATTTAATTATCAAGAGGGGATTATTTTGCCAATAACTATAGAAGAAGTATTGAATCGAGGCTTTAAAGCCTGGACTAAGAATTTGAAGATATCCGTGCCATTTATTCTTGCTGCTCTTGTGGTAGGAATTATGTGGATTGCATACATGGCTCTGTTTGTGATAGCTGTCATGCCATCTTTGATAGTAGATCCTAATATGGTTGTGGAAGCACTCAGACCATATCTTTTGCCGTTTGGTGTAGGTGTTTTAGTAATCATACTTATTAGTATGCTTATTGAATCATTTTTTACAGCTGGTGCAATTGGGATGGCAAAAGATGTCACAGTAAATGGTAGAACTAGCTATGAAGAAATGATCAATTCCGGGAAAACACATTTTTTCAACTATTTCCTGTTATATATCTTGTTCTATCTGATAACGCTGGTGGGTATTATATTTGTAATACCTGGTATTTTACAGATCGGAGATATTACTAACTTTGATGCGATCATACAGAATCTGCTTGTAATAGGTGCTGGATTTGTACTCTGGATTATTTACGGCATTTTTGTAAGTATTATTCTGGCAGTATCCTACTACGCACTTGTTGTTGATAAGCTTGGACCCATTCAGGCAATAAAGGCCAGTTACAGGTTCTTTATGGACAACAAGGCTGCTGTAGTAATACTCTGGTTGCTTACAGTTGTAGTTGTGATTGCACTCAGTTTTATAGGGATGCTCTTTCAATTCAATGAAACGCTTGCAATCATATGGAGTGTAATAAGCACTATAGTGAGTATTGTTGTAATTCCTGCAGTATTTACTCTATGGTGGACGTTCCTGTACATGGGTAAAACAGGCCATGATGTACGCGACCCAAAGACTATTGATACTCCAAAGGTAAGTGAATTGCAGTCCAATGAATAAAATTTTAACTTGCAGGCTTTGCTGAAAAGTTCAAAGCCTTACTATTTTTTTTAACAGAAAAGAGAAGAATATATGAAAATTAAAAGAAATCTATTAGCAACTTCAGCAGCTGTTACGATGTGTAGTGTGTTTTTATTGCCCTATTCATCCAGTGATGGCTTTAGGTTTAATTTCGGTTACCCGTTCCCTTATTTTACTACCTATGACTGGCCAAGCCCAATAGCAGCTAATGAAATTCTGTTAATGAGAGTTAGTATTGATCTATTTCCTTTTTTGATAAATGTAATTCTAATATACCTGGTTATGCATCTGATATTGAGTGGAATCAATAAGCTCAGAAGTTCCTTAAGTAGTGAAAAAACCAGAAATTAGAACAATAGCTACACAAAGTTAATAGTACAGGATGCTCATGATTATTATTTAGTGGAATTTTAATTTCACCCTGTTTCAACCTTAAACCAGTTAGCTTACGGTAGGTGACTTTATGCAAAAAATTAGTCCTCATTTATGGTTTGACAAAGAAGCTGTCCAAGCAGCTGAATTTTACACGGGCCTTATAGAGAATTCAAAGATCAAAGACATAACAACACTTCAAAATACTCCCTCCGGGACAGCTGAAACGGTTACTATTGAACTGGCAGGCCAGGAATTTATGCTGCTCTCAGCCGGTCCTCTATTCAAATTTAATCCCTCGATTTCATTCATTATTGCATGTAAAACAATAGAGGAAGTTGACTCGCTATGGAACAAACTGGCTGATGGTGGTACGGAACTTATGCCCCTGGATTCATATGATTTTAGTGAAAAATACGGATGGATCGAGGATAAATTTGGAGTTTCATGGCAATTGATTTACGTAGATGATTATGGAGCAATGGATACACAGAAAATTACTCCAACGCTTTTGTTTACTGGTGATCAGTGTGGAAAAGCAGATGAGGCAATCAGCTATTACACATCTGTTTTCAGTAATTCAAAAATTGGTGATATTTATCGATATGGTCCAGATGAGGAACCTGACAAAGAAGGAACAGTCAAACACGCTGGATTCGTAATAGAAGGTCAGGAATTTGCGGCTATGGATAGTGCTCTGGCCCATGCTTTTAATTTTAATGAAGCCATTTCATTCATCGTCTACTGCAAGACACAGAAAGAAATTGATTACTACTGGGATAAATTATCGGCTGTTCCTGAAGCCGAACAGTGCGGCTGGCTCAAAGATAAATTTGGAGTTTCGTGGCAAATTATTCCTACTGCCATGAAAGAAATGATGAAGACTAAAGATCCAGAAAAAATGAAGAGAGTAACTGAAGCATTTCTTAAAATGAAAAAATTTGATATTGAAGAATTAAAACGAGCATACGAAGGAAAAATCTAAAATTTTAATTATGATCAAAAGCTCAATTGCTGACTGAAACTCTATATGTTGACATCATAAGTGCGCTTATTGTCCAGGTTGCAGGATTCAGATGTATATCTGTGTCACAATCTGCGATATATACAGTTAATATCCGAAATCTGAAAAAGAAAAATAGGTTAATTTAGGTTAAAGGGAATACTATTTTTGTCAACAATTCAAATTCTGGTACCTCCTCTGGCGAATTGTAATAGAATTCATATGATACTCCAGTGACTTCCTCGCCCTGTTCCTTAATCCATTCCAGCAATTTGATGTACCCCTGTTCACTTGCGGCATACGGTCCTTTGTGTACGAAAGATGCTTCGCGACCTCCTGGTATTGTACTAGACCGTATATCATCCTTACCTTCTACTTTGGCAGGCACGATGAATCCCATTTCAACATCGAGGTTTTCCATATCCATGCTATAATATATGACAAAAGGTACATCCATTGGCTGTACATTGATCGAGTCCATATATTCCATGATTTTATGGTATGCCTCACCTATAATTTCAGGTAATCTGGCTACTGAAGTGGATTTGTGCGTATTGTTAACGTATTCTTTTCAGGCATTGTATCTATATTAAATTCTTGTTTCATCTGGCATAACAACTCCATTCAACAATTTTGTGTCGAAAAATGAAATTTATAGTATTTTCTATTTATAGTTTCTCAGGCAACTGGGCTTGACTAAAAAATAGTAAATTTGACTAATTAGTATCCTTTCAATCAAATTTCTCTTTGAATTTTAATTTTTGAAAAAATTATCAGAATTATTTGCAAAATAATAGATACCAAGAAAAAATTATGCTAAATACTTCACTTTATCAATATTAGAACTGTTTAGGATGATGTGTACAGTTAAATCCAAAATTCGTCACCATTTTAAATTTGAGTGAAGTATTGCAAATATGTCTGTATGATTAAAGAAATTAACACTCTAAGTTATTTAGATTCATTTAGATATTATCTAGAATCTTATTTCCTGAGAAATTATTCCTATTCATATATTTATAACATTTTATAAACTGTTTATATACTTCTAGGAGGAATTCTTGTATGTGGGGAATTGGGAATACAAAATATAATTTACTTGCTAAATTGGTACTAGTGCTATCTGCAATACTGATATTATTAACTATATTTTTAATAAGCCCAGTATCAGCATTTGCAGGTGGCGATGGTTCAACAGACAATCCATATCAGATATCTAACATTGATCAACTGCAAAACATGAAATTAGATCTATCTGCGCATTATGTTCTAATTGATAATATTGATGCATCTGATACTGTGAACTGGAATGATGGTGCTGGATTTGAGCCGATAGGTAATACTACTGGTTATCATTTCACTGGCTCATTTGATGGTAATGGTTATGAGATTACTGGATTTTATATTAATAGGTCTGGTACAAGTTATATTGGACTATTTGGATATACTGGCTTTGGTTCAGAAATTAAAAATGTTGGATTAGTTGATGTAGATATTATAACAGGCCAACTAGGCCAAAGTTATGTGGGTGCATTGGTTGGTTATAATAATGGATTTATTGAAAGTTCATATGCAACTGGGAATGTTGATGGTTTTGCTAATGTTGGAGGACTTGCTGGGTCGAATTCAGGCACAATAAACAATTCATATGCAACTGGAAATGTAAACGGTTTTGTTAGTGTTGGTGGACTTGTTGGACACAATAATTATGGTGCAATTGAAAATTCATATGCGACCGGAAATGTTGAAGGTAATTTTTATGTTGGTGGACTGGTTGGAGATAATCGAGGAAACATTGAAAATTCATATGCAACTGGAAATGTTGATGGTTGGGATTATGTCGGTGGACTTGCTGGGTCGAATTCAGGTACAGTAAACAATTCATATGCAACAGGAGGTGTTGAAGGCTCTAATTGGATCGGTGGACTGGTTGGAGATAATCGAGGAAACATCGAAAAATCATATGCAACTGGAAATGTAAATGGTTTTGCTAATGTTGGTGGACTGGTTGGTCAAAGTCGTGATGATGGAGCAATTATTACTTCATATGCAACTGGAAATGTTGACGGGAGTTGGTCTGTCGGTGGGTTGGTTGGAAATAACCGAGGAAACATCGAAAACTCATATGCAACTGGAAATGTTGATGGTTGGTGGGATTATATTGGTGGACTGGTTGGTTGGAATAGTGGAACTATTAAGAATTCATATGCAACTGGAAATGTAAATGGTAATGATTATATCGGTGGACTGGTTGGAGATAATGATGGTGGTACAATTAGCAATTCATATTGGAACACCGAAACATCGGGACTTAATAAATCAGGCGGTGGAGATGGTCGTACAACAGAAGAAATGACGTATCCACATGCAAACGATACTTATGTTGAATGGGATTTTGAAAATATCTGGATCATACAAGCAGATATTAATGATGGATATCCATGTTTCCATCACTTACATGAAATTGGAACACCAAACATCAGTATTCAAAAATTTATCAATGGTGAACATGTGAATGAACCACCAGGACCGGTAATTCATCTGGGAAGTATTATCGAATGGAAATTCAATGTTACAAACAATGGTAATGTTCAACTTACAAATATTACAGTAGTTGATGATAAACTTGGTATTATCTGTGAAATCGATGAACTTGAACCAGGTGAATCAAAGGTATGTATAGTGACAGATCAAGCATCTGCTAAACAACAGATGAATACCGTTACAGTAACTGGATGGTATGATGAGATAGAAATGCTGCAAGATACTGATTCTGCATACTACTTTGGATATAGGGGTGCGACAAGTGCTGATGTTCCAACTGCTTCGGGTATAATTACAGTCTTATTTATAGGATTTTTCTCATTGTTATATATGAGAAGGAATCATTGAAGACTGAATTGATCTGAGGGGAAATACAATAGAAAAAGATTTGTTTGAATTTAAGTATCTTTTCAAGCTGGAATCGAGATAAATTCCAGCTTACATTGTTTCTAAAATCCTAACCAAACCGCTCTAGAAATATATTATTATATTGTCTCTGTAGAAATCCTATTTTTCATTAAGGATTGAACCTAATATATAAAAAAATGAAAAACGTATTGTTTTAGTTTACTGAATAGTTTCATTTGACATCTTCTAGGGCTATGTTACTATTTTATTGTAAAGTCTCATATATTTTTCTTAAAATCACGCTTACGGTAATTAAAACCTCTATTTACTTCTCACTTAAGCAGCGACAGGTCTCAGTAAGGTTAATAAAAAGTGGACGTATACAAACGATTTATAAAATTTATAGAACGGTAAAGGGAATTGGATTTCAAAATGGGAAAACATAAAAGCTTTTTTAAAAATACTAGATGCACTACAATATCACTATAACATTATTTTTATTCCAATATGGCATGAAGAAGGAGGTACCCAATTATATGTGTTTCGCGTTCTAGTGTGTATATCTAGTGCAACCCACCGAGTTCCCCAACCCGCTCTTTTTAAGAGTGAGATATTTATTCTTCCCACCCATACAATAAAATAACACTTTTTGTACTTAATCTAAATCCTTTATAATTTAAAATTATTCTTTAAATTTTAAACCCATTATGATTTCAAAACTGAATTGAAATTAAATTATTGATGTTCATATATAATATTATGCAAAACTAGAAATCTATTATATCAAAAATTCTAATTTGATATACAATAAACTATAAATCCTTAGATAAATTATTTTACATGATGAAGAAATCATTAATTGATGTTTTGTTCATGTCTGAGAAGAGAAAAAAAGTTCTTCTATTGTTAATAGAAGAACCCAAAGAAATGAAACATCTTCTCAAATCTATTAATACTACCAGACAAGCTTTGCTTCCCCAGATGAGACTATTAGAAGAACACCATCTTATAGTTCAGTGTAACGGTAAATATGAACTAACTACAGTTGGAAATTTAATAGTCAATGAAATGATTCCTTTATTAAATACTATTGAGGTATTTGATAATAATATTGACTACTGGGGAACTCGAAATCTTAAAATCATACCAAAAAGATTTTTGAAAAGAACAAGCGAATTAAAAGGATGTAAAATGATAGAACCCAGTTTGGTGGATATATTCGAGGCTAATAAAGATTTTATTAAAAATGCTCAAAAATCCAGTTCATTATATTTTATATTTACTTTTATGCATCCCAGTTTATTACCACTTGCAATTCAACTTGTTAATAATGATATTGACATTTCGGTCATCATTAACAAAGATATGCTGCAAAAGATTGAATCTGAATTGTCTAATGAATTTAATCAGCTCATTAAAACTGGGAAAATTAAGTTTTATTTGTATCAGGAAGAGATTGGAATTTTATCCTTAGCACTAAGTGATGATTACTTAGTTTTAAGATTATTCTCTAAAACTTATTTTGGTAATAACAAATTCAGTAATGAACATGTCTTTTGCTCTACTTCACAAGCACATCAATGGGGTGAAGACCTTTTCAGTTATTACTTGAAAAACTCAACACTGATAGCTGAAATCTGAATAATAAATTTATGTTGAGCCTATTTCAAAACACCGGATACACCTTTTTCCAGCATATCATGAAGCATGCAATATCTAACAATCCTTTAAAAATAAGGTTAAGACGTTCATATCTCTGTGCTATTTTTCTAAATCTTTTTTCAGCCATCCAAATAATTTCTCTATTGCACCTCTTTTATGATACGATTCGTATTCAAACCGGGTAGGTCTACCTCTTGGAATCTTTTTCAGGTTTCTTGGATTTACTGGTATATTGTTCTTTATTGATCTTGATCTGAGATATTCACGAATATCCTTATTGTCATATGCAGAATCTGCAAGAACTTCTAAGGGTCTTGTTCGTGGTCTTCTACTGGATTTTAATTTAATGCTATCCATTACTTCAATGAACCTTTTACTATCATGTTCATTTCCTGGTAAAATGATAATTGCAAGAGAAAAACCGTCACAGGTTACACATGCATGTATTTTTATTCCATTTCGTTTCTTGTGGCCGTTGTAGGCGGTTGGTTCTCCCCTTTTTTTGATTCAATCAGGCTACTATCTACACAAACTGTTTCCAGTGAGAATACTTCTTTCTGAGACCATGTCTTCGGTCATCTCCATGCAGTTATAGGTGACCATAACATTCAGGCATATCTTACCATCTACAACCTGTAATCAGAACAAAAAAAATACCATTGATGGCCTTACGGTCATCTGTTCTCTTTTATCCAGTTATCGCTTGTGGAGGTAAATGCGGTTTAATGTATTTCCACTGCTCATCAACGAGTTGCCTAAACTCTATTCATTGCACTTCAAGCTTAATTAGTAAAAGTCGTGTTTATATTTTTGACACAAAACTCATTTTTTATTTTGGAACTGTTAAAAAAACAAACTGTTTATATATTAGATAAAACATATTGAATTTATTAGGATTTAAGTCCTTTATTATATTTGGGGAACGTATTAGATAAAAATATATCCAATTTATTGGGATTTAAAATCCTTTTAAAATTTTGGAGATATGTCAATGAAAGCAAATAGATGCACACATCTGAACGAAGATAAGAGTGCACAGGTAGGTATCGGTACACTCATTATCTTCATTGCAATGGTGCTTGTAGCAGCCGTTGCAGCCGCAGTACTGATCCAGACCTCTGGTGTACTGCAGCAGAGAGCACAACAGACAGGTGCTGAGGCAACTCGGGAAGTATCATCTAACCTTGATGTCAAAAATATTGAAGGAATTAGGGCGGCAAATGGTACAGGTGACAATGTTAACTTATCAGGAACAATTGATCTATTAAGACTACAAATAGGCCTTCAGGCTGGGAGTTCTCCAGTTGATATGAACCAAGTTGTGGTCACGATTAGTGATGGGAGTCATACAAATACACTTAGATACCTCAATGAAACTGTATTGAAAGATAATCATAAAGAGAACATAGAAAATATAATCAAAAATCATTCAACTGAGTTCTTTGCCCTCAATGATATTCGAGACCATGATAATTCATTTAATCAGAAAAATCCTGTAATAAATACTGGCGATCTTATTAACATGTATATCTCAACAGCCTATTCTGATGTCACCCACAACCATGAGTTGTCAATTGATTCTGCAGAGGTAGATGAAGGGACTGAGATTTCAGATTCTAAACTGAAATTGTCTCCAAGAACGCATGTTGAGATTATGCTGATTCCAGAAGCTGGTGCCCTTACACATGCAAACTTTGTTACTCCGTCTACATATGGTGTTAACAATATCGTTAAAATGTATCCATAAAGTTTAAATTTTTGTTTCCATTTTTTTTGGAAACATGTTTATTTATTTGATTGATTTTGATCTTTTAATTGAAAATCTGCCCACAAACAGGGTTTATTCTGAATCGAGATTAAAACTTTTTAATAAATTTACATTTTATATTGACTATTTTAAAATGTAAACTAAAACTCTCCAGAAACCATACCTGAATAATAATTGCAAATGAGTTTTTGTTGATTTAACTTATTCTCCATATATTCTTTTCAGAATAGAGAACATTGTTTCTACAAGGCTTTTATTGACTTGGTGTAATATCAATATAGTTTGATGAAATATTCATTTAAACTAACAAAAGAGAGGAGAAAATATACATGGTAGCAATAATAGATCCCGATAAATGCAATGGATATACACTGTGTGCTGATGCATGCCCCGTTGATGCAATTACGATCCGCGAGGATGACATTGCGATTGTTGATCCAGATATATGCACAGATTGCGGAGAATGTGTCGATGCATGTCCTGTAGGTGCAATTACAATAAAATAATGAAAAATAGGATTTCTCCAGAGCCTATGCTTGATTTCTTTTTACCTATTTCTAAATAAAAATATGAACTTTTACAGCAAAATAGTGACACAACCGATTATTAATACATTAACTCTATATAGCAGGAAAAAGATACTTTAATACAATAAAAAGTGAATATATCATTTATTGGGGTACAAAAAGAATATGAAAGTAAACTTCAAAACTTTCCAAAATAATTCATTTTTATCTTACTAAATTAAATCTAAATGATATATTAATATTACTTTTATACTCCAGCATGCATCAATTATTATAAGCATCAAATATCTGCCATATCCAGATAATTGGAGTGGTAATGTACCCAATCAAGATTATTGTCAGTGCACCGCTTATTGCCATTGCTATCCAGATGAAGATAGCTTTAAGAATTTGACCTTTTATTAGCTGTCCCAGTCCAGGTATAAAAAATGAAAGTAATGCAGGAACTCCATGCGTTTTATTGTCACCCATTCAACTTACCTCTCTCTATTTCTACTTCTATCTCAGCTTTTATTATTTTGTAACTGAATAAGATAACATAATACCAGAACTATAAACCTGTTGTTTTATACTCATATTTAGTGTTATTCTGACTTATTCAGGTAAATGAAGAATAGTAACTGAAAATACATATTTAAGCATGAACCTCTAAATAAAGTTAGGTACAGAGAATTTACAGCAAAATAGTCCATGACTTTTAAGCAATTTAGTGACGATATATCAAGACCTGGTTGTATGAAAGAAATAAAAAATATTGCTATAAAAACAGTGCAAAAATGGAAAGATAATGAGGGTATTACTTACAGTGCTGCACTTTCATTTATGGTATTGATGAGTCTTCCGGCATTGTTTTTATTCGTATTATCTATCAGCAGCTTCTTTTTAAGAGAAAAGGTTATCCAGGAATCAATTATACAATATATTTCCCCAGTTGCAACTGAATCAGCAATTGAATTATTATATTTACTTTTCCAACAGATACCGGATACTGACATTATTTCTTTGAGTCTGTTAATAAGCTTTATTTTATTTTTGTGGATAGCGAGCAATCTATTCATACAGTTTCAGAAGACCATTAATCGCATGTGGGATGTATCTTATGAGAGCAACAGCTGGTATGATAAGGTTATAAGAAAAAGGAAAGCTGCTTTTGTTGCAGTATTCATATTTACGTTCCTGGTTGTGATGGCAACTGCTTTTGAGGTTCTATTTTTCAGCATTTCACCACAACTTAAACAATTTTTACCAATATCCTCCTGGTTAATACAGCTCATAAGTTCAGCATTTAATTTTTTAATCCTTGTACTCTTTTTAGTTTATCTTTACAGAGTACTTCCTGATACAAAAATGGATTACAGGTATATTGTACCAGGATGTTTTTTTACAGCAGTCCTTATTACATTGGGAAAATATGCTTTTAGTCTGTACCTCAGGTATTCCAGTCCTGCAGGATTGTATGGTAGTATAGGCTCATTAATTGCGATTTTCCTCTGGATATACCTGTTCTCGATTATTATAACGATCATGGTGGAATTTACAAAAGTATATGCAGATTATGAAAAGGAAAATAAAATATAACAAAGCAGAAAGCAAGTCAGAATCTATATGTGATATAAATCCTTAAATAAGTCTAATGAAAGCAAATGCTATAAATGATCATATATCTGGATAGCTATGTAAATATTTGTAGAAAATTTTAAAATTATAAATGCAGTATTTAACTTCTCCTAATAGTCTTAAGCATTGGTCCTCTAAAAGCAGATTTAACCTTAACAATCAACAATATTTGTTTAAAAGGTGATACTCTATGAAAATTCTTGCAATTGCAGATCCCCATGGAAATTATTCAAAGATCAGTCCTATTATTGAAAAGGCAGGTAAAGTTGATCTGGTACTGATAGCAGGTGATATTACAAACTTTGGTCCCGATGAAAATGCAAGCGAGCTCATTGGAATGTTTCAGGTGCCTGTAATGGCAGTACCAGGTAACTGTGATATGGAAAGCATACTTAATACCCTTGAAAGGTCAGATGCTATCAGCCTGCATAACAAGCATAAATGTATTGACAATATAACATTCATCGGTCTTGGAGGATCAAATCCAACACCATTCAATACACCATTCGAACTTGATGAGGAAGAGATCGAACAAAAGCTATTAGATCTGATAGCTTCAGCAAAATTAAATTCTGCCAGCAAATACCGGATTCTTCTCAGCCATGCCCCTCCACATGAAACACTGGATAGCGTTGGAACAAATCATGTCGGAAGCCGCTCCATTCGAAATGTTCTTGACCAATTTGATCTTGTTGTGTGTGCCCATATCCATGAATCCAGAGGAGTTATGAAGCATAATGAAACATTTATCCTGAATCCGGGAATGGCATGTGAAGGATATGCAGCCCTTATATATATAGATGATAAAACAGAAACAAAAGATATACAGATAGAACTTATAGAAGCCTGAAATTCATACACTTCAAATTAGAATATATGAATATAATGATGGGGGCATAAACTTAGAAAATTTTCTTTATTCAATCGGAATTGACATTGTACTTTCAGAATCACTCCAGAAACTTGGCCTTTCGTTGCTAATAGGCATTCTGATCGGAATTGAACGGGAGCACTGGAGGAGTGAGAAAAAGGTATACGCAGGTGTTAGAACATTTGCAATTACAGCAATAAGTGGAACAATTGCAACCATAATATCAGAAGTGGTGGGAATTGAGATACTGTTCATAGCTACTTTTTTTGTTGCAATGGTCTGCCTTCTAATGATATATTCCATAAACGTTTTGCAGCAGGGATCGGGGCTGACAAGCGGTATAGCCCTCTTCTCAACCTATCTTCTTGGAATACTCGTTGCCAAGGAATATTTTCTTTTCTCTATAATAGTTGCTATTGTTATAACATTTCTGCTGATAGAAAAAAGGCACCTTCATACCTTTGCAGAGAATCTGACTGAAAAAGAGATACTTGGTGCTGTCCAGTTTTTGGCTGTATCTTTTATATTGTATCCGATACTACCTCAAGAACCTGTATTTGGTGTTATCAATCTAAGATCTGTGATAATGATCGTATTACTGGTATCCACAATAAGTTTCATAAGCTACATATTCCTTAAAAAATTCGGTCCTCACGGAGGAATACCATATTCTGGATTTTTTGGAGGTTTTGTTAGCAGTGAAGCCACAACCGGAGCACTTTCTTCCCTTTCAAGAGTAAAAGAGGGACTTATCAATTCATTGTTTGTAGGAATCCTGCTGGCAAATCTGGCAATGCTTGTAAGTAATCTTATAATTGCATTCATTGTTGATACCAGCGGAAGAACAACCCTGATGATGTTGCCACCTCATCTGATTATGATAGCAGTTTCAATATATATCATAAAAAAGCAAAGACTCGCACCTACTTCACTTAAAGAAACAATTGATCTTGAATCACCATTTGCACTAAAACCTGCATTTAAGTTTGGTTTGATATTTATGGTTCTGATGGTAACTGCAGATGTAGCAAACCAGGTTGCAGGTCCTGCCGGAATATATGCAACTGCTCTTGGAGGAATCATTAGCAGTTCTGCAGTAACGGCATCTGTTGCATCCCTTGCGATCCAGGGACATATATCCTATATTGCTGCAGCTGAAACAGCAGTTACAGCAAGCATAATAAGTACATTCAGTAAAATATTATTTGTCCGTTCAACAGGTACCATTGAGTTGTTCAAAAGCTCAAAAAGTACATTTCTGCTAATAGGAGCTGCAGGTGTGGCCTCGCTTGTCATATGGGGATACCTGTTAAGATTTTCAATATAAGCAGGTATATTTCTAATATTTGATATTAGCAATAAATAAGACCATTAAAGTAAAATAACAATTTTATATCTAATACTATCAAATGAAAACAAGAACCGTTATAGAAGGAAATACAAGGGTGGAGGTTCCATTATCTGAAGACAGTTCAGGTATTTCTTCACCTTCAACCGTTTTTTATAATCCTGAAATGGAGCTAAACAGAGATATCACCGTTGCCGCAACTCTTGCATATGCCCTGACCATTTCAGATGAAAAAGGAATACCATTATCTGAAATAAAGTATATTGATGCCCTTTCAGCATCCGGGATCCGGGGTCTCAGGGTTGCGAATGAGACTGGAATCAATACAACATTAAATGACTGGAGCAATGAAGCCTATGAATTCATACTGAAAAATATCGAAATGAATGACCTTGCAGAAAGGGTCATTGCAACACGAAAGAATGCTAATGTTGCCCTTCATGAAAATAAATATCACATAGTTGATCTGGATCCTTTCGGAACCCCTGCACCATTTCTAAATGCTGCTTCATCCTCCACAATTAGTTTTCTGGAAGTAACCGCTACAGATACGGCTCCACTATGCGGAGCACATCTTAAATCGGGGATAAGAAAATATTCATCCGTACCTCTAAACAACGAGTATCACAGTGAAATGGGAATAAGGGTGCTAATCGGAAAGATTGTACGAGAATTTGCCAGCAATGACAAAGCCATCTATCCAGTTTTATCACATGCAACCAGACATTACCTGAGAATTTATGCAGAAGTCAGGCGTGGTGCTAAGAGGGCAGACCGGATGATGGAAAATATGGGGTTCATTGAGAATTGTCAACATTGCGGATTCAGAGAGCCACTATACGGTCTTGCAGTACACTCGCAATATGAGTGTCCTTCATGCAAAAGCCCAATGAGCATAGCTGGCCCTCTATGGCTTGGGTCATTGCACAGCAGAGTGTTCTGCAATGGCGTTCTGGAACAAATAGATGCCCTTCAGCTGGGGAAAAAAGACGCTGCAAAAAAAATAATTACACTTTGCAGGGAAGAGCTGGATATACCCATGTTCTATGACCAGCATGTAATGTGCAAACAGATAGGTATATCTGCCCCTGGTATGGATTCACTTATCAATAAACTTCTTGAAAAGGGATTTAATGCATCCAGAACTCATTTTAGTGGGACTTCTTTCAAGACCAATGCCCCTGTAAATGACATAAAACAAATAATGCGATCACTGGATTGAATGAGCCTGCCATTAGCCATATAGTTATAGAAAAAAATATATAATAATGTATATGTTACTGAGTTATATTACTACATTAAGCTAAATCCAGCGAGAATTACTATGAGAAAGGAACATCCAGAACACCTTTTCTTACAGGAAAAACCCACTCTTGCATTACTGGCCATATGGTCATTCCAGAAAACATATGCATCAGTTATTGCAAAAGAGATAAATTCAACCTTTGCCCACACAACTAAAATACTATCAAAGATGGAAGATGCGGGTCTGGTAACTACCAGCATTGAAGGAAGAATAAAATACGTAGAACTCACCCTTCACGGACACCAGGTCGTTGATGCCCTGAAAAATTTGATACTGGTTCTGGAGAACAGGAACCCAGACCAGTATAATTTAACGGATGGGGGATCTGAAAGTCATATCTTTCAAGCTGAAAATAACGGACAGGTAATCAATAAAACCTTCAAGGGAAAGGTCAATCATCTGAGATTGAAAATCGAAAATATATATAAAGGACTACTTGAAAACGACGTAGACCCGGAAACCATAGCTCGCAAGCTGGGTCCATTTAAGAGAGATTTGCAGATACTGGAACAGCAGATGGATACAGCAGACAATATTGATGAAATCGACCGCCTTTCCCTTATTGATGCTAAGAACCGACTGGAAGAAATGATCCGCAAAGACAATAACTAAAGACCTCTACAAGCCAAATAAAATTACCAAAGGTATCTATTATTATGAAAACTGTGACTATACTCCTCCACATATACGGAAATCGCGAAAGGGCAATACATTCTGCTGAAACACTTCTTCAAAATGATCTTAATGGACTGGAAGTATCATTTTCAGTAACTGAAGACAAAAATGGATGGACACATCTGGAGTTGTCAGGAGAAGATGAAGAGTTTGCTGTGAACCTGTTGGTAAAAAAGTACGGGCAACCAGCAAAAAAGGCAGAAACTGATAAATCATACCGGGGATACGTTAAATCTGTTGAGGATGATGGAATTATCGTAAATATCGGGACACATGTCAGAATTGGCCCTGAAGAACTTAAGTCACTGGGAACCGGTACAGTTAAACAGAAAGCATCACGCTTTTCAATCATACCACATCTACCGGTATCGATCAAAATTATTCAAAAAAACAGTAGTACCGGATTGGCTTCGCCTACAAAGGAGCAGGAAGATGTGTGGTGGACATGGAAAAAATCAATTTCTGACAGGGTTATTGTTAATTCCGTAACTCGCTCTCAACTAAAAGCTGCCATTAAGAAAACAGGACATGAGCGCGACATTTATGGAATTGAAAGAATAGGTTTAATGGAACATGCAGTTGTATGCCGGGAAAATACCGATGGTCCAGGTATTGTTTCAGAGATTGGTCCATTGCTGGATGCAGACATCGGAGTGATAATCGGTTCCGGAACGGCCAGATAAACAATTCAACTTTTGAAACAGGAGTCTCCTTTAGTAATGGAAGGGTAGTTGACTTATTGTAAAACTATAATATAGATCCTGGAAATTTTATCTAAAAGAATAATCTTCAGCGGGCCGGCTTAAAGGGTAAAATCGGGACATACCAAAAACAAACAATGGTCATGACCTGTGCCACAACACTCAATTTCCCTTACTTTCAACTTTTTATTTAAGCTTTCAAAGAAAATTCCTTCAAAAATACCTTCTTCAAAAAAGCACAGTTTTCTATTCACACGGGGCATTGTCCTGCATCCAAAACAGTCACTAATTATCAATTGTACAGGATCACCATCAACCATTGAAAGGTTCCCCAGTCCATTTTCCTTCCAGAAGAGAGCTATTTCTTCTAGCAGATCATAAAAGTTAGAGGATTTGAAATTCAAAGCAATATGCCTTCCAATATCAGATCCAATCTTTCTTGATATTGGCCTGTGATTAATTCCGTATGCTTCAAATCCAAATCGCAATGCATGGAAAATAGATATGAAAAAATCGTTTTCACAGATAAGATCTTTTGAAAAATTATGCAGCACACACTGGTAATGTTTGATCATAGGCTCCTGAGAATGAGCCATGCAGTGGGATTTTAATACATATATTTTTTTTCTACGGTCATTTGAATCAGGTTTTTCTTCTACCAGATTGCAGGAGTTTAGATCTTTCAGATGCACCGAAACCGTAGATTTTGCTTTTCCTGTATATTTAACAAGTTCCTCAAAGGTTTTTGGGCCATCCTTTAAGAATTCTAATATCTGTAACTTCACTGCTCCGTTTAATGCAATGAATCCATCAACAGTCGAAAACAGTGCAGTATAATCCGGTGAGTGCGACATTAATTGAATAATGGTTCAATAGATATATAAAAGTTCGTAGATAAACGAATATTTAAATGTGATTAACGCTTATACCAGACTCCACCAATGTATGAGATAAAACCAGAATATCATCAAAATAAGGCAATCCGGGTACCTCTGAAAAGCGCAGAAGTTGTGAGGAAAATGCTTCTGGAATGTAACCTAATTGATAGGTCCAGAAAGATTCAGGTAAAAGATATCAATAATGAAAGAATACTGGAAATTCCTGTCAAAGGAGATGTAGAAGGATACATTACAGTTGAACAGGACGAGCCAGAGCATTACTTCCAGAAAATCTCACTTAAGGATAGATTGGATGGAGAACTGGAAGAACATGAACTACAGCTCCTGCCATCAGGCTGGCAGATTATAGGAGACATTATTATAGTGAACATCCCTGAAAAAATATGGGATAAAAAATATCTGATTGCTGCATCTCTACTTGATATGTATCCCAATTGTAAAACGGTTATGCAGGATCACGGAATCAAAGGTCAGTATAGAACACCTGATAGAGAGATTATTGTCGGATCATGTACAGAAACTGTCCACAAAGAGAACGGCTGCTTATTTAAGATGGACGCTACAAAGGTCATGTTTTCTAAAGGAAATATGGCTGAAAGAACTTTGATGTCTGCATACGGCGATGATGAAACTGTTGTGGATATGTTTGCCGGAATCGGTTATTTTACCATTCCTATAGCCACACATGCAAACCCAGAAAAAATCGTATCAATTGAAATGAACCCTATGGCCTACGAATATCTTCTTAAAAATATAAAATTGAATCATGCAGAAAATATTGTTGAACCCCGAAATGGTGATTGTATGGATGTTACACCAGAGGGAATAGCTGACAGAGTGATCATGGGGTATGTGGGTACTACTCACAAATATTTAAAGCCTGCAATAAATGCAGTTAAAAGCGAAGGAGGAGTCCTTCACTACCATGAAACTGTTCCTGAGGACCTGATATATAAAAGACCATTTGAGAGAATTGAAAATGCTGCCCGGGGAAGTGGTAGATATGCTGAAATTCTGGAACTGCGAAAAATAAAAAAATATTCTCCCGGGGTATGGCATGTGGTTGTTGATGCCGCCATTAAAGATTGAGCAGCCCGATAAAAAAATATACCACCATCATATGGTGGTTGGTATATCTGTGGATCACAGAGATTCGATTCCAAAGGATTCAAGCAAAATATCAGGATTGATCTTTCCACTGGTAAATGTCTTCTGGCTTGCCAGATCATTTACAGTGATTTTAGCCGGAGCAAACATTCCTGCATCCACTTTGAAAAAGTCAAAATCCGCCTCTTTAAATGTTGTATAGAACGGCTTACCATAGTCCTTTGATGTTACCGATGGAGTCTTCTGGACAAAATCCTTCAGTTTTTCAGTATCTTCATATTCTACAGTATAATAGGTCTCACCACAGTAAATAACACAGTCATTGGTGGATCCCATACATTTAGTATCATCACCTACTATTGGTGCTATTGGAGCAACTCCAAACCCACTTTTAATGCTATTTATATCAAATCCTATAGATTCGAGCTTGTGGATGCCGGTTTCAACAACACGTGCTGATATCTGTACCGAGCCTGCTATTGATGCTGTAGGTGCCACTGCTATGAATACATTTTCAGGATCCACACTGCAATGTTTTGCTATATACTCAACCACTTCTTCATTGGGAATCTTGTTTGATTCCATAACCAGGACTGCTGCAGAAAAGTCGTCCTTGTAATCAATTTCTTCATATAGTTCTTTTGGCTTGAGTCCAAGGGATCGGGCCGGTCCTGAACCCATTCCAAAATATTTCCCAACTGATATCCGCCATCCTGCATACTGGGATGCCATACAGGCTATTGTTGGAAGATCTGTAGCTACCTGGATTGCCGGTACAGGAATACCATTTAGATCAAATTTTGTATAATTTATATCTGCAAGATCTGCAAGGCACAGGCGTGAAAGATACATACCTGCATCATATCCACCTTCCGCATTCACACCACAATCTATAACGATCGCTCCGTTTTCAAGTTCCTGTGACTCAACTTTAAGTTCTTCTTCCCAGTCGAGCATTTCATCTATTATATAAAGTCCCTTTTCATTGACACTTACCATGGTTAACCATCCTGATATTATCTAATTGCCTTTGAATTGATAGATTAGGATATATAATTGACGATTTTTTTTGAATAAGAACAGCTTGTTCCATAAACAAAAAAATGGTTTGTGTATAATTGAAATTACCATAACCTCTAATTAATCATTAAGTTTTTACTGATTCAGATAAAATTATCAACTCTGAACCTGAGCAGATATTTGTAGAAACCGAATTTGCATAATATTCAGGAAACTTTAACAAATTTAGATACATTTCCACAAAATATTCATTTCAAAAGGAGCTGATGCAAATGAAGGATATTACAAAGTCTTTGATAGATAATGCCTTTGCCTCAGGAGTTGATTTTATTGGTATTACAGACCCTTCCTGTTTTGAAAAAAAAGATTACACCGGGAACAGGCCGCAGGATGTAATGCCGGATTTGAAATCGGTTGTTATTCTGGGCGTGGCTGTACCAAAGGGATCTTTTAATACTCTACCAGAAGGCAGAGCTGAATACACTAATACACTTCTGGCAGCAACTGCGACCCTGAGAATTGTTGCATATCGTCTTGCCCGGTTAATTGAAAGTAAAGGATACATGGCAACAATCTCTCCGAGTGAAGGAAGCGAGTTTGGGTACTGGTATGCAGACCGCCGAACCCTTAAAGCAAATTTTTCTTTCAAATACGCTGCTTATCATGCAGGACTGGGAAATTTTGGTATGAACCATCTTCTCATCACAGAGGATTTTGGACCTAAAGTGCGTATGACTGCACTGCTTACAGATGCACCTCTTGAAAGTGGAACAGCAGAGCTACCCTTCATAAATCAGGAGTGCAAAAACTGTATGAAATGCATAGAAATATGTCCTGCCAAAGCCCTTACATCAGAAGGAACAATTCACAGAGAAAGATGTGCAGAATATATGTTTAATGAACTTGGTGGACTACGTTGCGGTCTCTGCATAAAAATATGTCCACTTGAAAACATCAAACAATGAAAAGAGCACTTTTATGAAAAGCTCAATCCCTTATAGTTTTATTGACAGAAGTTCAGGTTTAACTTTTGCAATATATAGAACAACAGAACCGGTAAGGATACCTTCTATCAGTATAAGGGGTAGATGTGCCACAACTGTAACTTTCGCAAGACCAAAGAACTCTGATCCCATCAATATCAGTACCATTACTGTAAAAAGAGCTGACAGACCTATTGCAAGTCCCCCACAAACTAATCCAAGAATCTTTACTGATACTCCGTCTTTATATCCCCTTTTGAAGATATAATACACTATTATCGAAGGTATCCCTAAAAGAGCTGCATTGATTCCCAGGGTAGTGATCCCACCGTGCTGGAAAATGAATGCTTGAAGAATAAGTCCAATAAACATCGAAATGTATGCAATTGGACCAAGTACAATTCCCATAAGTCCATTAAGCATAGGATGAGCACTTGTAGGACCCAGCGGAAGATGAATCAGGGATACAACAAAAAATGCAGCTGTCATGATTGAAAATTTAGGAATTTCTTCCGCTATGTTGGCGTTACTCATTTTCAATCTGAATATCAGGAGCAGGAACACAATAGTAATCGCCCAGCCTGCTGCAATAATGGGTGCGGATAGTACACCATCTGATATATGCATACCTATTCCTCTTTTTGGCAATAAACAATTCAATTATTTAGTTGAGGAACTTTATATAAATAATTTCTATTATGGGAAATATATATTATCTATAGAGATTAGAACGTGAACATCATAAAAATAACTTGGATCCTCTCCATTAAAGGGCGGGGATCAATACATCAGGGTCATATTCAGTATAGAATATATTACAAGCTTTATGGGTAATCACACTTTAGTATGATTCATACATTTGATTATCGATATCAAGTCTATAATATCGGTAAGAACATGATCTGGTTGAAGCAACACATCATAACTACTGTTTTTATCCCCATATGCAGCATATGCGGTTAGCATCCCGATTTTCTTTGCAGGCTCAATGTCACGCCTGATACTGTCACCTACGAACATTACTTCCCGGGGTAAAAAATTAAATTCATCAAGTGCATAGCGAAAAACCTCCGGATCAGGCTTTTTAGCTCCGGATATATCACGGGTAATGACCTTATCGATCAGATCACATATTCCAGCTTTCTTCAGTCTTTTGAGAGCGTTTTTTTTATAAGCATCAGTAACTATTGCAATTGAAATGTCCATCATTTTCAGAGATTCAAGCGTTTCAATGACATTTGGATACAGCCGGATGTTATCAATTGTTACCTTCCCATATATCTCACAGCATTTTACATATAGTGATTCTGAAAAAATTCCTTTATCCACCATATAGTCATGGATATTGCCATGGTGTTCAAAATGATATTTCCTCCTTAAAAAATAATTGAACATATCTTCAGGATTACCGCAGCCTATATGATCGATCATATGTTCACAGGCAACCAACTTAGCTTCAACAAAATCAAAAAGTGTATTATCCATATCAAAATATACACCTCTTGGAGCTCTATCCCTGGAGTTTAGTTCTTGCTGCATATATATCAAAACCTTTCCAGATAAATGATTACACTTTTTTGCAGGGTTCATTAAAAGATATCATCCTGAAAGATAAAACAAACACACAATATATTATTATCGCTGAAATAAGAAATGCTGCAGACCCAGCTAATTCGTACAGCAGTCCACCAGCTATAAGGCCTGATATACTGGCAATGCTCATGATACCGGTAGATGTACCCTGTACAGCTCCCTGATACCTGTTACCTGCCAGTGTGGATAGGATTGAAAGGACTGAAGGCCACATAAGTCCATTACCGGCTGCAAAGAAGATCAGCGCCACATAGGTAAGGATTATTTCTCCAGGGTAGAGCAGCAAAAAATTAATACCTAATATAAAACTGCCTGCAACCGCCAGAATGCCTTCCGAATATTTTTTTGAGATCCTGCTAAGAATTGGCCCCTCCACAGTGGCCATCATGAGGCTGAGCAGTGAAAAGTATATTCCAAGGTTTACCATATCCCATTGAAGAACCTCGATTGCATGTACCGGAAAAGATGTGTAGTATATATTAAATCCAAGAAATATCAGGAAGTAAATAAGGAACATATACGGGATATGGTCTAATTTCATCACATCAGCGAACATGATCCTGTTAACCTGTCTGCCTGAAGTACATTCTCTAATTTCCAGTCCCATTGCATTCCTGAAATCCTTTTTCTGGGGAATATCATTAATCACACATTTTCTGGACTCAGGAAGTAGCAGGGCTATAAGAAGTATCCCAACAAAAGATATTATCACAGCCGCCAGCACAGGTAGTATTTCCGCATAAACAGTAATACTCAATATTCCCGCTATTGCAGGACCCGCAATAAATCCAAGATTGGTAGAAACAGACATTTTACCAAAGCTTTCATTTCTCTTTGATTCAGGTGTGATATCAGCAAGATAAGCATTGGCTACTGATACATTACCTCCGGTGATTCCATCCAGAGAACGAGCAACAAAAAGCAGTATAAGAGGAACAGTGATTACAAAGCTGCCTAAATATTCTGAATCAACGTTCGATATAGCAACAACAGGTATAACAAGAGCTACAAGGAATATCATCCATGAGATAAAGGTCCCAACCTGGCTTATCAATAATATTTTCCGTCTACCATATATATCAGACCATCTTCCCAGCAATGGTGCTCCTATAAGCTGAAATGCTGGATACATAGCAGCTATCAGACCATAGATTATAGCATTTCCTCCAAAGGCCTCTACCAGAAATACCAGAAAAGGAAGAACAAGACTAAAGCCCAGGGTACCTATAAAATTTACAAGAAGTATAGGATATAAAGACATTCTGAACTTATCTGATAACATTATTTCACGGATCAATTTTATACAAGTTCTATTTTTTATATGTGAGGAATCTCAAATTAGCCCAAAGAATTCTTTTTTAAAAAAATAATATTTACCGATGGTTTCCAGTAAAAAAATTGACCCGTGTATCCGGGCTTTAAAAATATTGATTAACCGACCTTTTGGGCGATTACTATAATGAAGGAATCAATAGAACTATGAAAAAAATAGAAGCAAAAATGCTCCACATCTATTGTACAGACAGATATTTTCAGATCTTCGGTACAACCATAACAGGTTTTTTTGAATGACGGACGACGTTTTCAGCTACACTCCCCAGCATAAACCTCTTTATACCAGACATGCCCTTTGTACCCATGACTATCAGATCAGCATCTTTTTTTTGTGCATAGTCAATTAGCATTTCTGCTGGGTTTCCTATTAAAATGACTCCTTCAACACTGACATTCTCTTTATTTCCCTTTTCTTCAACATAACCAACTATTTTTTCTGCCTCATCCCTGAGCTCAGAGTCAACTTCAGTTTCCCAGGCAGCATGAATTACATGTACTGCATCTACTGAAGCCCCCATGGACCCGGCTATTTTAATACCAGTTTCCACAGCATATTTAGAATTATCTGAACCATCTGTTGCAATTACTATTTTTTTAAAAAATGATTTTTCCATAATCTTGTCCCTCAGAGTTTTAGGTTTAAAAGTATTGTACAGATTTTATTCCATATATCCACTAAACTCATCTACAGGTATAGCAGTGTAAGTTTGAGTTCTTATACTTCCACGGGATGCAAGTTCAACCATAGCTCTGGAAATTGCAGTTTCATCCTTTGCTTCCACAATATTGAGAAAATCAAAATTACCAAGTATAAAGAACTGTTCCAGGACTTCCACACCCATTTATTTTAATTCTTCATTAACTTCTTTGATTCTCTTTGGATTTTTCTTTAATGTTTCTGCCCCTTCATCGGTCAGTCTGGAAATTATCACATATTTTGTCATATTATCTGCCTCCCTATCCCCGTTAACTTATGTATAAATTTAAATCTTGTCTATTAAGATATATATTTTACTGCATAATCCAGTATTTTCGAAGCTAAATCAATCAATAAATAAATATTTCAGCAGCTATCCGGATCACACAGGTATTGTCTAATTTTCTTCAGCACTTCTTCAAATACATAATTATCAGGAATCAGGTCCACCTGGATATTGTATTTGTTCAGAGTTCTGGCAGTAGGTTCACCTATTGCTGCAACTACTGAACTGTTAAGAGAAGAGATTATTTTGTCTGTTAGACCCAGTGATTCTGCAAGCTTGAAAAAGCTGTGTACCATCATGGAGCTTGTAAAAGCAAAAGCTGAAATCTGGCCATTTACTGCTGACTCTATCAGCTCTTTTTGATCTTCGCCAGCCAGCATACGAAGAGTATATACATGGGTCTCAAAGACCTCTGCACCACAATCTTTCAGACCTGATACAAGTTCAGGTGCACCATAAGAACTTCTGGGAATTTCAATGACCCTGTTCTTCACTGAGGAGCATAGGTGTTTTACCATCCCCTGGGAACTGTAAACATCGGGTACCGAATATGTCCGTATTTTATATTTCTCAAGTTCCCGGCGTGTATTAGGACCAATTGCCACAACTTTTGTAGTATTGAGGGCATCTATAAACTCCTGCTTCCTGGATTGGGCCAGTTTCTTAAGTGTAAATACAATTCCATTTGCACTTGTAAATATAACATAATCTGACTTTTTTTCAAGTACACGTTCTATGAAAGGATCAAATCCTTCATCTGTATTATCCACAAGCTCAACAAATGGAACTGCCAGAGGATCAAAACCCATTGATCTGGCAAGTCTGGAAGATTCATCCAGATATCTTTCAGGTCTCATAATAGCAAGAACTGGACTGTCATTTTCTTTATTCATTGAAAATCTCCACCTCATTTCCGGATTACCCAGTAAACTATGTAATCAACAATGGTCTATGCAACCAAGTATTTTGTTTATTTCAACAACATTTCCCACTACAGTGATAGCAGGAGCTTTTACTCCTCTTTCTCTGGAAATGTTTACAATATTTTCCAGGTTTCCAGTAGTCAAACGCTGATCCGGACGTGTACCTCGTTCAATGATTGCAACAGGTGTTGAAGGGTTCTTGCCATATTTTAGAAGCTGTTTGACATTCTTTTCAAGCATCTTGACACCCATCAGTATCACAATTGTACCTTCAAAACCTGCCAGATATTTCCAGTCAAGAGCAGATTCTTCTTTAGTAGGATCTTCATGTCCTGTCATAAATAATACCATGGATGCATAATTACGGTGTGTAAGGGGTATGCCTGCATATGCAGGTACAGCAATCGCAGAAGTAATCCCTGGAACAGTTTCAAATTCAATACCTGCATTTACAAGTTCCTCTGCCTCCTCGCCACCCCTGCCGAAAATATAAGGGTCGCCCCCTTTTAGCCTTACAACCATATTACCTTCTTTTGCTTTTTTAATTATGAGCTGGTTGATCTCTGTCTGAGACAGGCGATGATTGCCGGCGTATTTTCCTGCATCGATCTTTTCGGCCCCTTGTGGAAGGGAAGCGATAATTGCCTCTCCAGGAAGCTGATCATAAATAACAACATCTGCAGAGTCAATCAATCTTCTAGCCTTTATTGTAAGAAGTTCCGGATCTCCAGGGCCGGATCCTACCAGATAAACTTTACCTTTTTTTTCCATGATACTCATAATTCCTTCTGTTTTTTTGTATAATGCAATATACCCTATTAAAATAAGTGGTTTCCTATCCTCTCTGATATTATAGATTCACACACCGGTTCAATATATCCAAAAATCTTTACCTTTCAGGATAATATCTGTGATCTTAAAAAATTGGTTTAAATCATTTAACTGTATATGATGAAGTGCCAATACTTCCGGATATTTTGTTTATTCTTTCAGTAGAATTAACAAAATCCGGACATCTTTCCATTAAATAATTAAAGACGAATTATAGATAATAATTTTGTTCTTCTCAGGAAAGGATTTATATTATCTCACCAATTTCTTATTACATCTATAATCTGTTTTCTGAATGGGAGTAGAGAACGCAGATTTAAAACATCATAAATTGACTATTATCAATTAGACCAAGGTTACATTTAAGTTAAGGGGTTTTGAATATGGATTTTTTACAGGAAGAGATTACCACAATCCACGATTTTTGCTTTGATACTGATAAGATCGATCAGAAAATGAATGATCTAACACTTACAAGACCGGTTGTCCTCATAGTTCCAATACTATATAGTGAAATAAAAAATGAGCCATTGCACAATATTGTCGACCAGTTGAACAAATGCAGTTATATCAAACGAGTCATCATACCACTGGCAGCCGATAATTGGGAGGAATATTTTGAAGTTCTTGAATTTTTTGAATTCCTAAAAGTCCCTCATATGGTTATATGGTGTAATGGTCCAAGGGTTGAAAATATCCTTAAAAATATGAAAGAAAAAGCACTGGATATAACTTCATTCAAGGGTAAGGGCAAGGATGTATGGATTGCAATTGGTGTTGCAAGTCTCAACAGCTATGCAATAGCACTCCACGATGCAGACATTGTCAATTATACAAAAGATTTTCCTTCAAAGTTGCTGTACCCTATAGTTAACCCTGAGATGGACTTTTTTTTCAATAAAGGATATTACGCCAGAATAGACCCTGAGAATAAGATAATGTATGGCCGGGTTTATCGCCTTTTTGTGCGTCCTTTGATAGAGGCCCTTAGGATTGAAGTGGGATATCAGTCTGAGTTGCTTCAGTATATGCAGGCATTTAGATATCTTCTCTCAGGAGAATTTGCAATGACGACCGATATGGCGCTCAACATTAGAATTCCGGGAGATTGGGGGCTGGAAGTTGGAATTCTTGCAGAAATGTACAGAAACGCCACCCTTAAAAGAATATGTCAGATAGACCTTGGTTTTTATGAGCACAAGCATCAGCCTCTTGGAAAGAGTAAGGAGGAAGGACTTCGTAAAATGTCCAGAGATATTCTCACAACCCTTTTAAGGGTAGTCAGTGAAACAACAAGTGCAAGCAGTCAGGAAGTTTCCATTCCATTTCTGCATAGTGTCAGGATCAAATATAAAAGGATGGCACAGGATCTTATAAGGCAGTACAACACTGACGCTCTCTGCAATGGGATAAATTACAACAGACATATGGAAGAGAGATATGTAGATGTATTTGCTGAAATAATTATGAAGGGAGGGGAAGAGTACCTGGACGATCCGGTAGATGTACTGATGCCCGACTGGAAAAGGGCGCTTTCAGCCATGCCTGACCTCAGGACAAGGATTCAGGAAGCAGCTCTGGCTGATGCAGCAGAATATGAAAAATCATCTGCTGAATGAATTAAGACAGTCCCTCCACCCACCATTTCATAGCAATGAACTAAATATATGATCCGTGTTTTAGTGATCAATTTTTTCAGATATAATAATAATTCAAAGCCATATATCTGATAGAAATACACCATTATTATTAAATCCAGAAAAATATTTTGCATATAGTGGAGGTAATGGAAAAGCCGGGATAATTAAATGAATGTATCCACAGCTTATTCATTTTCCAGTATATATATTAACATATCCTCATTGATCTTGGTCTCCCGTGAGAGTTTCTCAATAATCTGTGAGTCAGATTTTCCTTCATCCCGAAGAGCATTTATTTTCTCTTTTATTGTAGGAGATACTGTGTAGTATTCATTTATGTCTTTTCGGTGACCCCATACATCCCCTTCAATCAGTCTGATCCCCTGCATTTCAAGAAACATTTCAATTGATTTGGATACGGTCCTTCTGTAAGATCCGGGTAACTGAATAACTTCAACATCAGGACATCTTTGCACAAGTGTAAAAATATCTTTATTGGATGGCCTGAATGCAAGGTGTATAACTTTCTCTCCAGGATTGAGTTCCTGAATTTCATTTCTTGAACTAACCACTCTTATTTTCATATAATACCCCCATAGAGTCAACCCTGACTCCACTTATTAAAGTATTGTATGTGTCCACCTATTAAATAATTATCTATTGAAGAAATAAAAATAAAAAAATCAGTGATCAAATCTTAATCTCACGGCATCAGCATGGGAATATAATCCTTCTTCTTCTGCAATTGAAATAATTGGATCACAGATATTTTCCAGCCCCTTTTTAGTGATCTTCTGGATTGTTAAATATTTTATAAAATGATTGATATTAAGACCTGAGTAGATCTTTGCATATCCAGCAGTTGGAAGTACGTGATTGGTTCCAGATGCATAGTCTCCGGCAGATACAGGTGCATAACTGCCAACAAAAATCGATCCTGCATTCTCAATGCCCTCCAGGACACTTTCAGGATCTGAAACCACAATTTCCAGATGCTCTGGTGCAAACCTGTTGGAGAATTCAATGCATGACTGGACAGTATCAGTGATCAGAATCGCAGAATTCTCCAGTGATTTATCTATTATCTCATGTCTTTTTGCAGCAGCAGATTGCCTAATTACTTCATCTTTGACCTCTTTTGCAAGTATATCAGATGTTGTAATCAGAACAGAGACGGCTTGTGGATCATGTTCTGACTGTGCAACAATGTCTGAAGCTACCATTCTTGCATCTGCTGATTCATCTGCAATGATCAACACTTCACTGGGGCCTGCAGGAAAATCTATTTCCGCTTTATCCCTTACAAGCATTTTAGCTGTAGTAACATATACATTCCCAGGGCCAACGATCTTATCAACTTTTTTGATGGTCTCAGTACCATAAGCCATTGCTCCAATTGCTTGCACTCCACCAACCCTGTATACATGATCGGCACCTGCGATCTTTGCAGCAGCAAGTGTCAGAGGGTTGATAGTGCCGTCAGCTCCTGGTGGAGTACACATGATCACATTTTTCACACCAGCGACTTTTGCAGGAATTATAGTCATCAGCGCAGTCGATGGATAGGAGGCTCTGCCACCGGGAACGTACGCACCAACATTTTCAAGAGGACTAAATTTCTGCCCCAGCTCTACACCAGGTTCAATTTCAATAAACCACAATTTTTCAGGTAATTGTGCAAAATGGAATTTCCTTATGTTCTCTGCTGCTTTTTTGAGATTACGGATCAGTTTCTCATCGATCTTGTGAAAGGCGTTTTCTATCTCCTCGGGACTTATTTCGAACTGTTCAATCTCTGCACCATCGAACTTCTTTGTATAAAAATTAAGGGCAGAGTCACCCCTGTTTCTAATATCAGTCAGTATCGGTTCTACCTGGCTCTTAACTTCTGTCAGTTCACCGCCGCGATTAAGCAGGCTATCTATCTCCTCCTCACTGATATCCTGGAGTTTATTGTATAGCATTGAGATCATTCCTTAAAAAATATATAGCGTTTAGTATTATCATTTATTATATGATTATATTATGTAAAGTCACTTATTGTTTTTTGTGAACTTTCAGGCTCCGGTACTGTATCTGAGTCTTTCTCTTTTATTTCACTTATATCAACATCAATATCAAGCTGTTTGAGTATTTTCTGTGAAATTTTTGATCCAACTATCTTTGACAGTTTCAATGGGTCTGCTTTTTTCAGATCATCAATTGATCGGTATCCATTTTCATAAATTTTACGTGCACGTACTCTTCCTATTCCTTTAAGTGCCACAATATTTACCAGTTCAGAATTTATCCCATAACTCAGTCTTTTCTCAAGTTCTTTTGATTTTTCAGAAGCTTCCGATACCTTAAGTAATCCTGAAAGCCTTGAAGTTGCATGCATAAGCCACACAGCGGTCTCCGAAAACATTCGTATATCCCCTTCCCCAATACCATATTTTTTACATATATCATCGGCAGGTACCTCATTGATCCAGTCTAAGAGAAGAAGAGCAGTTTTCACTTCACCAAGGAACCATTCATACTCAATCATTTTAAATGGACTGGGCATAGATATGAACTTATCCTTATTCTGGAGCACATACATGTTCACATTTTCATAGTCTGATGAACGCATATAAAGATTTTTCATATCAGGAGTGCTGCATATCAGGTGCATCATTGTAATATCCTCAAAATAATCAGCTTTTCTGATCCCATCCATAATCAGAGAGCCGGATAAGGGGTCAATATATAGCATTGATATCAGTTTTCCGGTAGCAGTAGATCTAAAAGCCGATTCCGGTAAGATATCATTTGAATCTGAAATGATCATTTCATTATCAATCAGGAATCGAACACATTCCTCAATAACATCATGCAGATCAGAAGCCTCTTTCTGGTAAGCAAAAAATGTCATTTTCACAAAATCCATCAGCCCTCTGTAAGTATATGCAAATCCATTTACAATCGTGGATAAAACATGAGTTCGTAGCGCATTTTCTGTGCCCAGCTTTGACCATATATCTTCAGGATCAGCATTCACATAATTTTCCATAATATCCATAAATTCATCATAGGAACGTGCAATGAGCACAGATTCCCCATAGGGATCCAGATGGGGCCTTCCAGCTCTTCCGGCCATCTGCTTGTACTCAAGAACAGGTATGGGTTTCATCCCAAAGTTTGGATCATACCGCTTATAGCTTCTGATGATCACCCTTCTTGCAGGAAGATTGAGTCCTGCTGCCAGTGTAGGTGTACTGGATATCATTTTTATCAGATTTTTTCGAAATCCTTCCTCCACCATTCTTCTGTGCTCAGAATTAAGACCTGCATGATGAAATGCAACACCCTGCCGGACACATCGGGAAAGGACATCTGCAATTTCAGTTTCACCGGCCTCACCTATTTCCTGTGACAGTGACTTCAGCTGAATAGTATCATGTTCATCAAGTATCTTTGAGACCCATTTACCGGCTTTTTTTGCAAACCCCATACAGTTCCTCCGGCTGCTTTCAAAGACAAGACATTGCCCTTTATCCTTTACAGTATCAATAACCAGATTTACTGCATCATCACGAGATTCGTCCTGAATGTCCTTTTTTATGTTTCCAATATGCAGGAGTCCATCCAATAGAATACCCTCATAGAGGTCTGTTGGTCTCCATTCGCTTACCACAAGCCTGGCGCCTAACCATCCAGCAATGTCTTCCGGGTTTCCGATAGTAGCAGATAATGCAATAATCTGGGAGCCAGGATTTAGATGTATCAGTTTTGCCAGTGTGATTTCAAGCGTTGGGCCTCTGTTCACGGAGTTTAACAGATGCACTTCATCTGCAACAACTGTATTGATCTCTTTCATCCAGGATGATTCATTCCTGAGCAGAGAATCTACCTTTTCAGAAGTTGCAATGATTATATCATTCTTACCAAGCCATTCTTCTCTGGAATCAAGATCTCCTGTAGCGATTCCCACCTTTATTCCCAGAGATTCAAATTCACGGAATCTGGAATACTTTTCTGATGCAAGTGCTTTCAGGGGAACTATATAGAGGCATTTTCCACCCATCCCTATGGACTTGAGCATGCAAAGCTCTGCAAGAAGTGTCTTTCCTGAAGCAGTTGGAATAGCTGCAACTATATTTTCTCCATCAAGCAAACCTTTATCAACAGCTTCTCTCTGAGGAGGATATAAATCAACAATTCCTGTATCAGTATAGTATTTTTTAACTTTTTCTGGAAGGTTTAGATTATTTATATTCATGTGATTGCTGCACTAAATTGATCCTAGCTGGTAAATAAATTACGATGATAGAATCTACCCATGAGCCATATTCATTTATCTTTCTTAGCTGAAATATTTCTCACTTAAAGTGACAAAACACATTAGTTAAAACTATTTATAATCAGTAAACAATCTATAACTATTAGTCTATATAACATTAATAAAAATTAATCACAGGTATACCACATGGATAGCATAAATCTTCTACCTTCATGGCTTACATGGGATTTTGCAAATTTTTTCGTGATCATCTTTATAATAGTGATTACAATTGTTGCTGCCAATCTGGTCAACCGCATGCTGCATGCGTATTTCAGAGTGGTCAGCAAGAAGATGGAAATTGATGAGACCGTCTATGCACTTGTAAGAAGAATAATCATTGCCATGATCTATCTGGGTGGTATTATTACCATTATAATGACCATACCCGTGCTGAGAAACATTTCACTAGCTCTTTTTGCAGGTGCAGGGTTTGCAGGAATTGTTGTAGGTCTGGCTGCACAGAACACCCTGTCAAACATTATCGCAGGGATTGCGCTGGCAACGTTCAGACCATTCCGGGTGGGAGACCTTGTAACTATCAGAGATGAATACGGAAGAGTGGCAGACATCACACTGGGGTATACTGTAGTCACTACATGGGATAACCGTCGTCTGTATATTCCAAACCACATTATAAGCGATGAAGCAATAATAAATTGGTCCATTGAAGATCCAACTGTGCTCTGGCCTGTTGATGTAGGAATTAGCTATGATTCAAATATTGACCTTGCCAGAAAATTGATGCTGGAAGAAGCACAGAAACATCCCAGGGTAATGACAGCTGATCAGCTAACTCTGATCAAGCAATCATTCAAAATGGGAGATGAAATGTCGGTTCTTGTTACTGAACTTGGAGATTTTGCGGTTAACCTCAGGCTTTTTGTCTGGATTGCAGACCGTTCAAATGCTTATGGTACCGGATGTGAACTGAGAGAATCAATCAAAAAGAGATTTGATGCTGAAGGTGTAGAAATTCCATTCCCATACCGCACAGTGGTATATAAGAAAGATCTCCCGGCACCAAAGAAAGAAATCGAGGGGAAATGAACATGAAATATATTGTATTTACGGATATGGACGGAACACTGATAGATCATGATACTTATTCCTACAAACCTGCAGAGGAGGCGCTTTCTTTACTGAAAAATAGGGAAATCCCTCTAATATTCTGTACAAGCAAAACAAGAGCTGAAATCGAGGTCTATACAAAAGAAATGGGATTGATTCATCCGTTTATATCAGAAAACGGGGGGGCTATATTTATCCCCCTGAATTACTTCAATGTAGATTACAAATATGACTACATATCTAAAAATTACCATGTTATTGAACTTGGCACAAAGTACCAGACGCTAAGAAAGGTTCTTGAAGGGATAAGGTCTGAACTTGGTCTTAAAATTGTGGGTTTTGGGGATCTCACCCCCTCAGAAATAAGTGAAATTACAGGCCTTGATCTGGAATCTGCTAAACTGGCAGGTAAAAGGGAATACGATGAGGCTTTTACAATTGAAAATGACGGTTATACGCAAGAAGAGCTACAGGAACTTATTGAGAAAATGATCTCAATAATAAAATCCAGTGGACTCAGCTATACAAAAGGTGGCAGATTCTGGCACCTGATGGGAGATAATGATAAGGGTAAAGCAGTGAAAATCCTCAGCCAGATATATGAGCAGGAATATGGACCATTGAAGACCATTGGGTTAGGGGACAGCCTTAATGATCTTTCAATGCTGCATGCTGTAGATATACCTGTACTTGTCCAGAAGCCTGGTGGAATACATGATCCTGAAATAAACGATCCGAGGATAAAATATTCAGAGGGAGTTGGTCCTGTGGGATGGAATCTATCGCTGAAGAAAATCCTATCAGATAGTAGTAAATAAGATTAAATGGAACTAATTATGGGGTTATATAATGATCAGATTGGAAAATATGTTACCAAAAGCGTTTTTGCTTGGCATTGTTGAAATGGTGAATATCGTAGGTCCTGAAAAAACACTTGAGTGGCTTGAAGATATTGCCAGAAGACTGGGAGACATTGAAGGCGGCGGAATCGAGGGTGCCAGAGAGGATGATATAAATTATATTCCAATTTCTCCCTGTACAACAGATCTTGTAGAGTTTATGGATATGTTTGGAGAACCTGAAGAATTTAAGAAAATTATTGAGTATTCAAATCATAAAAGAGATATCTCTGAGAGAGGATGGGAATATCCAGCTCTTACAAATATTCTTGGGGTTCTTCATCACTGGTATAGTTATCGCCGGGCTGAGATTAGCGGCATAAAACTCCTAAATGTAGGATCAAAATCCCCATTTACTGATGAATATGTCTACAACGAGAAGGCAATGGAAAAGGCTGGTATGACCAGAGAGGAAGTTGACAGGTATCTTGAAAAAGGATACTATGTATACAAAATGGAAAACATCGATAATTAAGGAGGGGTCTTTTTTGAATTTACCAAAAGCGCATAAACTCTACGAGGAAAGTGTAAAAATACTGAAACAAAACCAGCATCCAAACGGTGGATTTTATGCCAGCCCCCCTGGCACCAGATATCCATTCATATACCCAAGGGATCACTCAGTTGCCATACTTGGGGCAATTTCTGCCGGAATGCTGAAACAGGCTAAGCTGGGATTGGAGTTTATTTTGAATGCACAGAAGCCTGTAGGTGAATTTTCACAAAGATACGATATTGAAGGTAATGACGCCAGTTACAAAGAGCTTCAGATAGATGGAACAGGACTAGTACTCTATTCGCTTGGTAAATATTTCAAAAGCAGCGGAGGACCCTTCTTTGATGAGATGGCTGACAGGGACTTTATAGAGAAGCACTGGTCCACAGTAGAAAAGGCTGTAGATTTCATACTTGCAAACAAGAATGAAGAAGTTGATCTTGTCCATACAATAAACAGTATTCATGAATTCCCGGCATACGAGCATGGGTTTGAAATATATGCAAACTCTGCATGCTGCGCAGGTATTTTTGCGGCAGTTGAAATGGGAGAAGCTATTGGAAAAGATGTTTCTGGATGGCATGATGAAGCTGAGAAAATTAAAGATGCAATTCTCACAAGACTATACAGTCCACGAAGACGGTCATTTATAAAATGCATCCGGGTAAAGGATAAGAGCAGCAAGCCCATTGGATATGATTCGTTTGCATCAAATGTAATAGATGTTGATGTGGTCGAACATGCTCCTGCCTATTTTGGTCTGATCGATGAAAATGATATAAAAAATATATCAACTGTAAAACGCATTCATGAAAACCTCTGGGACAAAGAGATTGGTGGTATGAACCGCTATCCTGAGCTATGGAACAGAAATAATGGCGGGTATGGCCCATGGTGCCATTTTACATGCCAGATGGCAAGCCATTATGTGGATGTGGACAATCATGACAGAGCTGAACTCTATCTCAGCTGGGTTGTGGACATTGCACACAACTATCACCTGCCGGAGCATGTCTCCACTATTGAAAGGTTTGAAATGTGGCTTGAGGATTACACAAATGCAAGTATCTTAAGGGACAGTAAACTGGAAATGATAAAACAGGCAAGAGAACATCCAAAGTGGAAAGATGGGCTTGCATACATAACATTTCCACTTATATGGGCACACGCTGAGTACATAAGGGCATATAACAATTATTCAAGCAAATACCTGTAAAAAACAGGTCAAAATGCAGCCGTTTGCTGGCTACATTTTTGGCCTGCATTGAAATTTCAGTCCATTTCATTATTTCAATCATCGCTGAGCTTTTTTGAGAAATACCTATCATAGGAGGACATATCAAAGTGTCCATGCCCACTCAGATTGAACAGAATTGTTTTCTCTTCCCCGGTCTTCCTGCACCTTACAGCTTCATCGATAGCAGCTTTTATTGCATGTGATGCTTCAGGAGCTGGTGCTATACCTTCAGTCCTTGCAAACATTATTGCTGCATCGAAAATCTCAATCTGATGATATGAAATCGCATCTATAAGCCCCTCATCCACAAGTTTGCTTACGATTGGGGAATCACCATGATATCTCAGTCCGCCTGCATGGATCGCAGGGGGTATGAACTCATGGCCAAGTGTATACATTTTAAGCAAAGGTGTGGTCTCAGCAGTATCCCCAAAGTCATACCTGAACTGTCCTTTTGTAAGGGTTGGGCATGCAGATGGTTCTGAAGCAACTACTTTTACATCACTTTTTCCGTCCAGTTTATCTTTGATAAACGGAAAGCTGATACCAGCAAGATTGCTGCCGCCACCACAGCATCCAATAATGATGTCCGGATAGTCTTCAGCCATTTCCATCTGTTTTTGGGCTTCAAGACCAATAATTGTCTGATGGAGCATCACATGATTCAAGACACTACCAAGAGTATACTTAGTATTATCATTGATTGCTGCATCCTCTACAGCTTCACTTATAGCAATACCAAGACTTCCTGTGGTATCTGGGAATTCTTTCAGGATTTTTCTTCCAAAATTGGTTTCATTGCTTGGAGAGGGTACAACAGATCCGCCCCACAGGTTTATGAGTGATTTACGGTATGGTTTTTGTTCAAAACTTGACCTTACCATATACACCTTGCATTCAAGATCAAAGTAATTACATGCAAATGAAAGTGAGCTGCCCCACTGACCTGCTCCTGTTTCTGTAGTCAACCTTTCAGTTCCTTCTTTCATATTATAATATGCCTGGGCAATTGAAGTATTGGGTTTGTGACTACCAGGAGGACTTACGCCTTCATATTTATAATATATTTTTGCAGGCGTTTTGAGAATGTCTTCAAGTTTTTTTGCCCTGTAAAGCGGAGATGGTCTCCACATACGGTATATATCAAGTATTTCTTCAGGAATAGAAATATATCTATCACTGCTTAATTCCTGCTTAATTAGTTCTCCAGCAAAAATCGGCTCCAGCTCTTCGATTTTTATTGGTTCATTGGTTGCCGGGTTTAATGGAGGATCAAGAGGGTTAGGCAGATCTGGTAAAATGTTATACCACTTCTGCGGCATTTCATTTTCATCAAGTATGATTTTTGTTGATTCCATATTATAGCCTCATATTAAATTGATAGTACCTTATAGTACAGATATGCACTATTTTCAATGTTATATATCGATTTTGATTCTGTATCGTTCTGGTCAGAGAAACTCAGATTTTATAAAAAAGGCCTCTGTCATTTGCTGCATTAATATCGGATCATATCTGATCTGCGATATTTGATGCGATCCTTGCAACATTAATCGAGTTCTTTCCAAGTATCCGTATCATGGCCTCCTTACCAACCCCTCCCTCATCATAAATTATGTCCGGTACAGAACCATTAAACGATATTATAGCCTCGGATACGCCCCAATCCATAGTACTTACATTTTTCGGCTCCTGCTGTCTGTCAAACGTAGAAATGGAGAGATCCATATCTCTGCATATCTGAATTATTTCCTTTGAATATTTTATGTTCAGAGCTGCCCTTATATCAGGATCAAAATCCATTGCTGCAAGAACGATCCTTGCAACATGACTGCTCTTTCCAAAATCTATGTCACCCACAGTTACCTGAGTATTTTCAAGACGAACAATTCTTCCAGAAACAGCAGCTACATCTTCTGTGCTTTTTGCATCTGGTATTGCCATTGCCAAATTGGTTCCGACTTCAGGTATCAATCTGAAAAATGATCTGTGCCCTGTAACCAGATGAACAGCTTTTTTAACATTCCTGAAAACATGATACCTTGAGGCACTATCAAGTATTCCACCGGATTGATTGACTGGAGCAACCCCTCTACCAACTGAAGAACTATTGATAATAGCTTGCTCAACAAAATTTTTCGAAAAGAATGACGCCTCTTCCAGTGAATAGTTTCTGGACAGACAAGCAGCAATTGCAGCTGAATATGTGCACCCTGAACCGTGTGTTCCACCCTTGACCAGTTTTCCGGGTATCATGGTATAGTCATTGCTCGCACTGTCATAAATAAGATCAGAGCCTTTCAGGTGTCCACCGGTAATTATCACATAATTCACACCTTTTTTACCAATTACCCGGGCTGCTTTTTTCGCATCATTCATATTTGCTATGGAAATACCGGATATAACCTCTGCCTCATGTACATTCGGAGTAATAACATCACATAATGGAACCAATTCATCTATAAGCGTTGAAAGTGCCTCCTGCCTCATAAGAGAACCGCCTGCCTCTGCAGACATTACAGGATCAATCACAAGTCCGAAATTATATCTCCGGACACAGTCTGCAACTTCACGGATAATATCTGAAGAAGGTAACATACCTGTTTTTGCCCACAGAGGGTTAAGGTCTTCACACACCGCACTTATCTGGTCTGAAACGACTTCAGGAGGAAGATCATAGCTGGTCAGTACCCCACGGGTATTCTGGGATGTAACCGAAGTAATAGCACAGGTACCATGAACTCCCAGCATTGAAAATGTTTTCAGATCAGCTGCAATGCCGGCACCTCCTCCAGAGTCTGATCCTGCAATAGTCATCACAACGGGCATTTTCTGCATATAAATTCACCTCTATCTACCATGAATTTCACTTATTGTTCTGAAAATATTTATAACCAATGAATAGATTAATAAGAGAAACATCAATTCAAAAAAGCAAATAAATAAATTCATCTGGCTTTTCGATAGTTTTATATATTGTATTTGCAACATTCATGCATCAAAAACAGCTATAATAAAAATTATATTCAATTAAAATTTTGGACGTCTTGAAATGGCAAACCGACCTCTTGATATACTGAACAATGCACTGAACACACCAGTTATAGTAAGACTTAAAGGAGCGCGTGAATTTAGAGGGGAACTACAGGGATACGATGTACATATGAATCTGGTTCTTGACAATGCTGAAGAGTTAAAGGACGGAGAAATAGTCCGCAAACTCGGCAGTGTTGTGATCAGAGGAGACAATGTTGTTTATCTCTCACCCTGAGGATTTGCATAGAATTAAAAAAATATAAACGATTCATATGAATCAACAATGATCTAAATGTATTCAATAATTAAAAGGTGATGATTAATGTCCAAAGGTACTCCTTCAATGGGTAAAAAGCAGAAAAGAAGTCATGTGACATGCAGACGCTGCGGAAGTGTTTCTCTTAACATTCATACAAAACAGTGTACATCATGTGGTTTTGGTAAAAGTGCTCGCATGAGACAATATAGATGGCAAAAAAAATGCAAGTACTAATTCACTAATTTCTTTTTTTGGAGATACAGATGGAAGAGAAATGCGGTGTTGTAGGAGTAAGTGTTAGCCCTGACAATGAATCCTCCCCAGACGTCGCACATCAGATGTACTACGCCCTCTACGCACTTCAGCACAGGGGTCAGGAATCAACCGGCATAGCTGTTTATGATGGAACTACCATACATTCCATAAAGGGTATGGGTCTTGTTCCCGAGGTATATATCAAGGATGATCTTGATAACCTTTCAGGAAATGTGGGGATAGGACATGTCCGATATTCTACCACAGGTGATTCAAGGATTGAGAACTGCCAGCCTTTTGTAGTAAATTACAAAAATGGCTGCATTGCCCTGGCACATAATGGTAATCTGACTAATGGACAGGAGTTGAGAGATGAGCTTGAATCGGAAGGCCATATTTTTGTTACAGAATCCGACACTGAGGTCATAGTTCATCTGCTGGTCAAAAAATTACTCACATATGATACAATAGAATCTTTAAAGAAGGTAATGGAGAGGCTTGAAGGATCATATTCATTGACAGTAATGATCGATTCAATGCTCATTGCAATAAGAGACCCATTTGGATTTAAGCCACTTTGCATTGGAGAAGTTGACGGAGGATATGTAGTTGCTTCAGAGAGTGTAGCAATAGACACACTCAATGGAAAACTGATCCGTGATGTTGAACCTGGTGAGATCGTAGTTTTCAGAAATGGAGACATTGAAAGCTATAGGTCAACAGAACAAAAAAAGATCTCACACTGTGTTTTTGAATATATATACTTCGCAAGACCTGATTCGATAATTGACGGCCAGCTTGTATACAGGGTTCGTGAGAAAATTGGCAGGGAACTGGCAAAAGAGCACCCGGTAGAAGCGGATATTGTATCTCCTGTGCCTGACTCAGGGATTACATCAGCTGTTGGTTATGCAGATACATCATCAATTAAGTACAGTGAAGGATTGATGAAAAATCGATATATAGGAAGGACTTTCATTTTGCCTGGCCAGTCCATGAGAGAAACGGCTGTAAGACTTAAAATGAATACAATTTCACAGAATATATCCGGAAAGAAAATTATCCTTATTGATGATAGTATTGTACGGGGAACTACCTCAAAAAGGATCATCAATATGATTCGTGGCGCAGGTGCAAAAGAAGTGCATGCACGGATAGGAAGTCCTCCGATAATTGCACCATGTTATATGGGAATCAATATGGCAACAAGAGAAGAGTTAGTTGCTTCAGACAGGAAAATATCTGAGATAGAAGAATTGATAGATGCTGATTCTCTAGGATACCTCAGTATTGAAGGACTCATCAGAGCCATTGGAATAGACAAAAATAAGCTCTGTCTCGGGTGCCTCACAGGTGTTTATCCATTAAAGATCCATTCTGAAGAATGTGAATCCTGAAACCACGTCAACAAAAAAATTAACCGGCGAGTGGCAAAATAAATTCTCAGAAACAGTAACAAAGTATTATTTTATATTAATGTTTTATTCTATCAATTTTCAGTACCTTTTTCTAAAATATCGATATGGATACTGGATGTAAGAAATAGGTCCATCGATTGCTTCGATTAATTCAATTTTAAAATAGGCCGGGACCGAGAATCGAACTCGGATCGTAGCCTCCACAGGGCTACAGGATAACCGCTACCCTACCCCGGCATCAGCACATGGTAGATTCAAAGCAAGCTATAGATGTATCTCTATTAAATAAACTTTTCCTTCTTTATTCAAAGATATCAATAAATCAAAACAATTGAGATTCGATAGTGGTAGCAGATTCAAAAGTCTGGAAATATGATTTTACAGTATTCATAGTTTACAGCAGGTATAAAGTTACAATGAATCGCCCTCATACCTGCTGCAACGATGATCCCTCTCCCCAATCCCGCTCTTGGATTATATGGTTCACATAAATGGTATTACCGCATATATGGGCAATGCATTTTGTGAACATATAACTTATATTGTATACCTTAGATATATAATTTTTGATAGATAATCAATACTAATAAAGTATTAATATCTAAAATATAGTTTATTTGTATAATTAAAGATATATACTATCCATACTAATTAGTTGTCATGACACAGCTGACACTCATCACTACACTATATGCACTTGAGCCTGTCCTTGTCTGTGTAACAAGGCTCTCCCCTTCCAAAATAATCATACTTACAGAAGATGGAGTGTCTAAAGAAAAGGTACAGGCTGAAAATACAATTGAAGCCACTTTTGGGAATGTAATAGAGATTGAAAAGAAAGTAACTTCACTGTATGATCCCATCACGGTAGCACAGGACGTTTCATCTTTGATCGAAAAAGAACATTCTATGAATAGGAAAATCACTATCAATGTATCCGGAGGCAGAAAGCCACAGGCTTTTGGGGCACTCTTTGGAGCTTATGCAAGAAGTGATATGGTAAAAAGAATCGTTTACGTGACAGAAGAGGATCATCTCCTTATCGATTTCCCTATACTCAGTTTCAATATCTCATCGACAAAAAAACAAATCCTTGAACTTATTCAAAATGGCGTAAATTCAGTAACACTGATTGCCGAAGAACTGGACATTTCAAAAGGAATGACATACAACCATGTGCGTGAACTAAAGGCAATGGGGTATATCTACGAAGACAATGGTTTTTCAATAACAGATTCGGGTAAACTTGCAGCAATATGAGCCCTCATGATTTGATATATTTGCAGATTTACACTCATGAATGACTCCAGAAAATACTCTCTGCCAATAGCCAGCATACAACTAAACTGATGAACATATCAGCAAAATGAAAAAGGGAAGCTCTGATAAAAGAGCTTCTTTAGTCAAGTTTTGATATGGCAAGTTCAGCTGCCTTTTCTCCGGACAGGAGCATACCTCCAAACACAGGCCCCATTCTGGGAGCACCTGCAGCTGCATTTGCGGCCATTCCTGAAACAATAAGTCCAGGATATATCTCTCTGGTAGTCTCCATCAGCAATTTCTCACCAACATCTGCCCACATTGGTTTTTCTCCAACGACCCCAAGTTCACCAAGCTGTGCACCTGGAACTTTTTGCTGTACAATATTACAAACACTGGCATCATGACCTGTCCCATCGATCACGACTTTGGATCGAATTGTCAGAGGATCAACATGCAGTTTTCCAATTCCAACAGCAGTCCAGTTAATGACAAGTCCACTAACACGATCATTTTCCCGGATCATGACATCCTCAACACTTACCAGGTTGAATATTTCAGCACCGGCTGATGTGGCGCCAGCTGCCAGTTTGGATACAGACTCAATAGAATTTGCCACATAATATCCATCCTCATATTCCTTATAGGTAATATTAAAATCATCCAGTATTCTGCGGGCCTCTTCCTGAACAACAATACGAGGAAACATCATACCTCCTCCCCACATTCCACCGCCTATTGAAAGCTTCTTCTCAAACAGCACGGTCTTATAGCCTGCTTCTGCAAGATATTTGGCTGCTACCAGATTTGCAGGGCCACCTCCTGCAAGAGCTACATCTACATCGGTATAATCAAGGAATACGTTCAAAAACTCATCCACAATAGCTCTTGTTATTACAACTTCATCAAGTTCCATTTTTAATTACCTCTTATATACTAACGCTCAAACATTTGATAGAGTCTACAGTTGATTATATATATCTGATTTAAATTTATTGAATGAGCCAATTTATGCCAGATATTCCAATTAACAATGTTGCATATTATATTATTCCCTTATGAATATCCAATTATGAGAGAATCAACATACGGCCAATAAGATTCCAGGATCAATACATTAAACAACAAGTAAAGATTAGATAATATATCTTTTTCCGTTAATATCATATATACCAAAAGAGATTATCGACATAAAAATTATTAAACCTATAAACTAAATGTATCAATTTATTCAGGTGAACATATGGGAAAAACTATTTCCGAAAAAATAATTGGAGAACATGCTGGAAAAGAAGTTTCAGCAGGAGATATTGTTGTTGCTAGAGTTGATGTGACCGCAGTTCAGGACGGCACAGGTCCACTGGCCGTCCAGCAATTGAGGAAAATAAAACTGGTGGAAGCAAAGAATCCAGACCGTACAATCTTGTTTATAGATCATGCGGCACCCAGTCCTAATAAAGATCTCTCAAATGCACACAATATTCTAAGACAATTTGCAAAGGATACCGGGGTAATACTCTCAGAAGTAGGTGAAGGTGTATGTCATCAGAGACTTGTTGAATCATACGTAAAACCGGGAGATATACTCATTGGCGCAGACTCACATACATGTACCTCAGGAGCCCTCGGTGCATTCTCAACTGGAATGGGATCAACTGATGTAGCTATCGGGATAGCCCTGGGAAAAACCTGGCTCAGAGTTCCTGAGACCTTTAAGATAAACGTTACCGGAAAATTCCAGAAAGGCGTATACGCAAAAGACCTGATACTGCACATCATCGGGATGATCGGTGCAGACGGTGCCACATACAAAGCCCTCGAATTTTCAGGAGAGACCATCAGGAACATGACAATGTCAGAAAGATTCACACTCACAAACATGGCAGTGGAAGCAGGTGCAAAAACAGGCCTTGTTGAATCTGATGAAGTCACAAGGCGCTATCTGAAAGAAATGGGAAGAGAAGATGAATTCCGCCCCATAAAAGCAGATGAGGATGCAGTTTATGAAAGGATAATAGATATAGATGCATCTGCGATTGAGCCTGTAATTTCAGCCCCGCATACAGTTGATAATGTAAAAAGCATAAAAGATCTAACAGGAACCAAGGTTGATCAGGTATTTATTGGAACATGTACAAACGGAAGACTGGACGATCTTAAAATTGCTGCAAATGTCCTGAGGGGAAAGCAGAGACATCCTGACACAAGACTTATAGTTACTCCTGCTTCCAAACAAGTATACATACAGGCCCTGGAGAAAGGATACATCCAGACACTTGTTGAAGCTGGAGCTGCAGTAATGGCTCCAGGATGTGGACCCTGTGTGGGAGTGCATCAGGGAATCCTGGCCAATGATGAGGTATGTATCGCCACCCAGAACAGAAATTTCAAAGGTCGAATGGGTAATCCTGACAGCTACATTTACCTGTCATCCCCGGCAACAGCCGCAGCTGCTGCAATAGCAGGGGAGATCATTGATCCAAGGGAGGTGCTGTAAATGAAAGAGCCAATTAATGGTAAAGCATGGAAGTTTGGAGATGATATCAGTACCGATCTGATAGCACCTGGTAGATATTTCCATCTTAGAACCAATCTTCCTGAGCTTGCAAAACATGTACTGGAAGATGCAGATCCTGAGTTTCCGTCCAATGTCAATCCAGGAGATTTTGTTGTTGCAGGCAGAAATTTTGGTCTTGGATCAAGTCGAGAGCATGCCCCAACTATAATCAAACTTGCAGGAGTCAGCGCAGTTCTGGCAAAATCCTTTGCAAGAATCTTTTACAGAAATGCCATCAATGTAGGATTGCCTGTACTCATATGCGACACCGATAAAATAGATGAAGGTGACGAACTTGAAGTTGATCTTTCAGCCGGCATTATCAAGGACATCACAAAGGGAATTGAAATCACATTCAATCCACTTCCTGATGTGATGATCAGAATACTTAATGATGGCGGACTGGCTGCACATATCGAAAAACACGGCGATTTCAAACTGGAAGATTAAATGGGAACAATACCCATTTAATCCATGATTTTTTATGCTTTTTCTGTTTATTAAAAAGGGATAACTGCAGAATTTTTCATGGGTCAGTCTTATGAAGATTGAATACTATACAGTGCAGTATTAAGATATTGATAAGTATTTTAAAATATATAAAACCGGGATGATTATACGTTGCGATCAGTCCAGAAAATGAACAAGAAAAAAAACAGAGAACAATATCAGGATTACAGGGAATCTACTGCAGATGTCCTTATAATAGAACCTGCAGGATATCCACTTACCAGTGTGCTGGAAGAGTATCCTGAAATAGAGAATCCCGAAGTTTTTGAATGCTATGCCCGTGAACAGTGGAATGGATACATAGCATGTAAGGATGATTTTCTTTTTGACCGCAGGATGTATCCGGATTTCGCCTACAGAATAGTAGACGTTGACCCGCCAGAATCAATAATAGGTCTAGAAACCACGATAATTGTAACTGAGAATGAATGCATTCAGGAACCTTTTGAGTTTAAGAGCAGCATCACTTTTGAAAGTGTAGTTGGTCAGAATGTTGCTAGACAGAAATGCAAGTTGATCGAAAAATATCTGGAACAGCCTGAGTTCTTTGGAAAATGGGCACCTCGGAATGTACTATTCTTTGGGCCATCTGGTACTGGAAAAACAATGTTTGCAAAGGCGCTTGCAAATAAAGCAGATGTACCCATACTTCCTGTTAAAGCTACACAGCTTATAGGCGAATATGTAGGAGAAGGTGCACGCCAGATCCATCAATTATATGAACATGCAGAGGAAATGGCTCCCTGTATAATCTTCATAGATGAACTTGATGCAATTGCCCTTGACAGAAGATATCAGGAATTAAGAGGCGATGTTGCCGAGATCGTTAACTCCCTCCTAACTGAGATGGACGGTATAATAGAACGTAGCGGTGTATGCACAATCGGGGCCACAAATCGTGCAGATACATTGGATACAGCCATAAGAAGCCGGTTTGAGGAAGAAATTGAATTTGTACTGCCTGATGAAAAAGAGAGGCTGGAAATCATCAAAAAGAACATCGACACTTTCCCTCTTCCGGTCACTGACATCGACCTTAGCAGAATAGCAAAAACAACAGCTGGGTTTTCCGGTAGGGATATTGTTGAAAAATTACTCAAATCAGCTCTTCATCTGGCAATTATGGACGATAAGGAATATGTAACTCAGGAGTATTTTGAAAAAGCAATATCCACAATTATAAAAGATAATAAGTCAGGTTCTCTAAATCTTATATATACATAAACGATCATAATAAGCGGTGCCAAAAAACTTACTGGTGATTATAATGAGTGAAATAAGTGATTCTGATAGATTTGAGTGTAAAGTTATCAATGTTATAGATAATAAGAACTGGAAAGGTGTTGTTGTCGAACATCTGGAATCAAAGGGAAGAGTATATTTCGGGCGGCTCAAACCGGACTGCAGTGATATAAACCAAGGTGATACACTCTACATTGGAGCAAAGCCAGTAAATTTTGAATTTGGAGATCGTACAATGGAAGTATCCCTTTATGATCGAAACAATAACAGACTGGATTGGACATTTATTTGAGATCCTGATCTACACTTGATTTACAGGCCTTATATCTATTTGCTGTAGGGAACTTCAATTTCCATCAGATCCTCAGCAACAGTAACATTTTTAAAATGTTTTTTTGCATCATTGTATATCACAGATGGATCCTCAGTATATCTGGAGCTTATATGTGTCAGTATTAGTTTTTTTACTTCTGCCTCTGCTGCCAGCTTGGCTGCCTCTCCTGCAGTAGTATGCATTGATTCTATCGCCCAATCAAGTTTCTCATCAGCCAGGGTTGCTTCATGTATCAGCAGATCTGCCCCTTTGCTTATCCTGCGAACATCGTCTGAAGGACGGGTATCCCCACTGTACACAATTGTCCTTCCGGACCTGGAAGGACCTATTACCTCATCTGGGGATATGACCTTTCCTTCAACTTCAACAGGAATGCCATTCTGAAGTTTAGAAAAAAGAGGTCCTACAGGAACACCCAGTTCAATTGCCCGGTCCCGGTTAAATTTTCCAGGCCTGCTGTCCTCAACCAGTGCATATCCTACACTGGGTACACTATGTTCTGTTTTTAAGATCTTTACAGAATATCCATCTCTTTTTATAATATCGCCGGGATGTACTTCAACAGCCCTTATTTCGAATTTTAGATTATAGTATCCAATATTTGACAGAATACAAGCAAATTCTTTCACCTTGGCAGGACCATAGATCACAAGAGGTTTAGTCCTTCCCTGAAAAGACATTGTCTGAATTAGTCCTGGAAGACCTAGTATGTGATCTGCATGAAAATGTGTGATGAAGACAGATGTAAGAGACATCATTCCGGTTCTTGCTCTCATCATCTGCCTCTGGGTACCTTCCCCACAATCAAAAAAAATAAGTTCACCTTCTCTATTGATCAGTATTGCTGATGGGTTTCGGTTACGTGTCGGCAATGCTCCACCGGTTCCAAGAAATATTACACGAAGCATATTAGTAGTAAATGTAAACAAACTTATTTATCAATTATCTATCTTAAGCGTAGAATGATGAACAGTACATTATACCAGTATTCGAAAAGTTAATATAGAATCCTATAAGTAAGAATACGTCCACAAAATTATACATTCATGGAGAACTATTCCATTAAACAATCATTCTGTATAATTTAATCATAAAAGCATGAGGATAAACTATGAAATGGCAAGGAAAATCTAGAAGGCGATTCACTGGTGCTAAAATCAAGAGCTCAAAAGGTAAGAGGAAGTACGAACTTGGAAGAGAATCTGCTGAAACCGTTGTAAGTAATACCAGACGCAAGATTGTATCTACACGGGGAGGCAACCGTAAGGTCAGATTACTGCAGTGTGATGTCGCAAATGTAACAAATCCTGCAGATGGAGTTACTCAGAAAGCAAACATTGAAAATGTTGAGAAGAACTCTGCAAATGAGCACTATGTTCGAAGGAACATTATAACAAAAGGAGCTATCATAAAGACTGAAATCGGTCATGCAAAGGTTACAAGCAGACCAGGGCAGGACGGAATTGTAAACGCAGTTCTTCTTGAATAATTCTATACCTGATCTTTTTATTTTTTACGCATAAAACTAGGATGCAGTACATGGATAATCAAACCAGACATATATTGGAAATCCTGGAACAGGATGCCAGAACAAGCCATGAGGATATTGCAGAACTTACAGGTATTTCTGTTGATGCAGTAAAGCAAAAGATCGATCAGTTTGAAAAAACAGGCGTTATTCGTAAATACAAAACAATAATTGACTGGGATATTGCTGGAGAGGATTATGTATATGCCATCATTGAACTGAAGGTCACCCTCCAGCGACGCCTGGGCTATCAGGCAATTGCAGAACGCCTCTATAAATTTGACGAAGTTCGATCAGTTAGACTTATTTCGGGTGATCATGACATCTCTCTGACCGTACGTGGGAAATCAATGAAACAGGTAGCTTTTTTTGTAGCTGAAAAAATAGCTACACTTGAGAACGTCCAGAGCACATCAACACATTTTGTGCTTAAAACATACAAAGAGGACGGAGTAATACTGTACGAAACCGAGCAGCTCAAAAGATTACCGATATCACCTTAATTCTGCAGATCAGGAAGAAGCATAATGAGACAAAAATGCAACCCTACTGATTTTCTTGCAAAAAGTTTGCAGAGTATCCCTCCTTCAGGTATCAGGCGTTTCTTTGATCTGGTTTCAGAAATTGACGAAGTTATATCACTTGGAGTGGGAGAGCCTGATTTTATTACTCCCTGGCATATAAGGGAAGCATGTATCCATTCAATTGAACAGGGAGAAACCTCATACACTTCCAACTACGGATTAAAAGAACTCCGCGAAGAAGTATGTAAGATGTACATCCGCAAACATGGAGTACACTACGACCCGGGAAATGAAGCATTAATAACCACTGGAGTTAGTGAAGCACTGGATATCGCAATCAGGACAATAGTCAATCCAGGAGATGAAGTTATAGTTGTCCAGCCTTCATATGTTGCCTACATTCCCTCAGTAATTTTTGCCGGTGGAACTCCAGTCCCTGTATCAACTGATGTAACAAACAATTTCAAGATCACACCTGAAAGTCTGGAAGCTGCTATCACAGACAAAACAAAGGCAGTAATCATAAACTATCCCAACAACCCTACCGGTGCAGTGATGAAGCGCAATGAGCTGGAGGAAATTGCAGATATAGTAGCCGAACATGATCTTTTTGTGATCTCGGATGAAATATATGAATGTCTGACATATAACGGAGACCATACCAGTTTTGCATCACTTGATGGTATGAAAGAGCGTACAATCCTACTCAACGGTTTTTCAAAAGCATATGCAATGACAGGTTTTAGAATTGCCTATGCGTTAGCCACACCGGAAATAATCAAATCAATGATGCTCATACATCAGTATACAATGCTCTGTGCTCCAATATCATCACAGGTGGGAGCCATTGAAGCAATAAAAAACGGCGATACCCAGATGCAGAAAATGGTCAGGGAGTATGACAGAAGACGAAGGCTTATAGTGCGCGGCCTGAACAATATCGGGCTTGAGTGTTTTGAGCCGGAAGGCGCATTCTATGCATTCCCCAGTGTAAAAAATTCAGGGCTTTCTTCAGAAGATTTTGCAGAGAGCCTTCTGAATGAGAAACAGGTTGCCACTGTCCCCGGCGATGTTTTTGGAAGCTGTGGGAATGGTTTTTTGAGGTGTTCTTATGCTGCTTCAAAAGAAGATATCAAAAGAGCCCTGGACAGGATGGAAGAGTTCATCACCAGTCTGAAATAAAAATGGAGGGAGTATTCTGATCAAAGAGATTAAAGGTGCCATTATTGCCGTTTTATGTACATTGCTATTGTATGCAGTCCCTGGAATTGACTTTATTGCACCCCTGGCAGGGGGATTCATAGGAAGTTATTTTACAGCATCCAATACCTCAGAAGGACTTAGTGTAGGATTATGGATGACAGTTATTATGATCATACCCAGCATAGTACTGGCATTCCTTATAGGTACATTGTTTAGTGGAATGGCTTTCATCGGATTTCTGGGAGCATTTTCAGTGATATTCATTACATTGATACTGATATCACATATTGCAATCCTTGGAACCATAGGCACTGTTCTTGGAGGATGGTTCAACAGCAGGCAGAGCACCAATTAAAGTCTTACAGAGAATCTGCTATTGGCACTATTCCACAAAATATAAATAGTTTCAAAAGGTAGTGTCTTCAACCAATCAAAAACATTATAGAAAGGTGATCTTAATGCAGTCTTTTATTGTTGAACATTATCTGTACAAGGAAGTTGATGTCTATGCTGGCGGACCGGATGTATTTCAGGGCAAAATCGAAGCATGTGCTGACGGAGTTCTCACTCTGAAAACCGGAGACATGTTAACTCATATCGCCATAGATAAAATAATCGCAATCTGGGAAAAGAAAGAATAACCCTTCCACTTAATTCATCAGCCTCTGGTAGGCTGAACATATCTTTTTTGTTCAGATATTAATCTTATCTGGTCGTTAATTATATATACCAAATAACGTGATTTTTCATACAGTGTCGCCAATAATTCCTGAAAAAGAACGATCCAGTAAACCGATGGATGATGCAAATATAATATATCATCCAGATATGATTCGTGCAAACGAGTGGATACTGACAGAATATCAGCCACCTGAGCGTGAATTTTGCATATTTGTTCCATGTTCAAAAAAGAAACCATACCACAAAAGTCCATCCCATACCATGTATGACAGGATCATATTTGAACTTTTAAGACCTGAGGATGTACATATAGTCACTTTTGGAACCTGCGGAGTAACTCCCAGAGAACTCGATACTGAATACCCTTTTATGAACTATGAGTTCATGATGGGACGATGCAACGTCGCAAAAATTAAAAGGGATTTTATAAAAATGGAAAGTGAAAGACTTGCAAGGTATCTTGAAAAAACACGTGACAACTATAAGCACAGGATAGCATACTGTATCGGTGATTTCAGGACAGCAATGCAGAAAGCAACTGAAATGGTGGATATAAATGTAGAAATAGTACCGGCTGAAAATACACTTTCAGAAAATCTACAGCCAGAGAAAAGATTCATATATGGTAGTCTGAGCAGAAAACCATATCTTCAGGATCTATCTGACACTCTTAGCCGTATCATGGGAATTCCAAAAAGAAATGTTGGTATAGATGAGAATCTATCCGTCAATGATACTGACTGGTATCTTCTCTGACAATATCTGCACGTATTTCACAAATTATTCTAATATTTCAGCCTTCGGAATAAGGCGGTGTTGGAAGAACCGACATTCCGGAATCAGAAATATTCAATGCACGCAGTTCATTACTTGTTTTTGAACCCCTCATCTTCATTACATAGATAGATCTGTGGAATGCTTCTTTGGTTTTTACCCTGCCAAGCTGTATAACTGAATCTGCCCCGTACTCCACCATCTTATCAAGGTCAAACATGGTGCCAACTGAAATGACTGTTGTTGCATCGTGTTTTCTGAAAACACCAAAAACATCATCTATCAGGGTGCGAAGTTTATAATTTGATTCTATAGCCAGGAACAGAGCCTCAATCGAATCAACAAAAACTCTTTGAGGCTTGATCTCTTCAATCTTACTTTCAACAAGTTTTTTAAAGCTTTTGATAAGTTCAGAAGGTGCAATCTCTACACTTTTCTGAAGACGTAGAGCAGGATCTGTTATGTCCACGAATACAATTTTTCCTTCATCCACCAGTTTTTCAAAATCCCAGCCAAATGAAGTCTTCATCTCCCTTACAATTGACCTGGATTCTTCAGATGTTATAATGCACATTACTTTTTCATCATTCTCTATTACCCCTTTATAAATGAACTGTGCCCCGAATATTGTCTTACCTGTTCCAGAACCACCTGAAACCACATTAACAGTACCTTTGAAAAAGCCGCCATTTAACATCTCATCCAGTCCGGGAATTTTAGTCTCAATTCGTTCAGGAATCTCCTTTTCACCCATTCATGCTCACCTGTTAACAAACTATTTACAATCAATATTATTGTACCATCATATTATATTATATTATTCCATTTTCAGTTATCATCAAAATGGTCTCTACTTCAAAAAAATGAATATTTTTTAATACTTAACTGATATATATATTATTAAGATTGGAAGTGGGGAATTAATATCGAGCAAAAATGGATAATAATAGCTGGGGAAGAAGCTGGTCCAAAATCAAATAAGATGGGGGGCATATGGAATGTCATAGATGCTGAATCACACACCTTAGCATCCATGATAGATTCCAATGATCTGGAAGAAGATGAAAACCCCGGAATTCTTGTTGCAGGGCCGTATTATGGGCATAGTGGTGCTGACTGGAACAAAGGACTCAACCGGATAACTGATGTTAGTGGATTTGAAGAAATGGAACTGGGGGATGAGATAAAAGAAACGATTGAATCCTTACAGGAATACGGAATTGATGTTATCACTGTTGAGAAAAGAATAAAAAATACAAAAATCGGATATTTACTATTTAAGACAGATAATTTCTGCAGGATCAATACGGTATATAAGGGAACTGAGATGTCTCTGGATAATAAGATAAAAGCGGAAGCTTTTGACCTGATTGGCCTGGACTCTCTAAAATATGAAAGTCTATCAAACGGACAGGAATATACCCATTACCTCAACCTTTCCTATGCAATCTCTGAATTTGTAAGAATATTTGTAAATATCAAAGAAAAATACAGTAAGGAATATCATGATCAGGCCATTGCAGAGTTTGCAGCGTCTTTGATGCCCACAATGAACATATCACTTCATTGCCATGAGTTTGGACTCTTTTATGCAATTGCTCGGCTGAAAAAAATAGGCATTGCGGTCAATACAGTTGCAACCTTACATGCAACCCTTCCAGGAAGAGGGGCAGGTTACAGATCCATCCAGAAAATAAGGGATAATGACACAACATGGATTGAAGGAATTCCTGAAAACACAGCTACCCTGGAATCACTTTCAAAATATGCTGATGTGGTCACAGCCGTTGGTGACTCAACCAGAAAAGAAATCAAGCTATTCTACGGAATAACTTCAATAGTTGTAAGAAACGGCATCTATCTTGATGAAAAAGACATAAAGTGGAACGATAAGATCAGACTTCAGGAGAATATCCAAAACTTCCTTTCAGAAACGATCTACAAATATATGGACGGAAAACAGATACCCTACAAGAAGATCATACCCATTTTTTCCATTTCCAGAATTGAAATCGAGAATAAAGGCTATCCTGACCTGCTGGACTCACTGGTACTGCTAGATCGAATAATCAAGATCGGAGTTCGAACCGGCAGGATTGATGAAGATATCAGGATAGTTTGCTTCGTTGTATGTGCGCATGGCCCAAAATACAATCTTCCAGAAGGATTTCCGATAAATATGCAAAAGGAGATTCTGGCAGGTGAGGAGAACAGACTCCAGAAGATGATTGAAGAACGCGGATTACAATGTTCAAGCCTCCCTGGTGGGACAAGGCATGTATCAGCTATCCTGTATCCCCAATGGCTATCTGAAAATGATGGAGGACTTAATATGAACACATCCAATTTCATGACTGGATGTATAGCAGGCATCTTTCCGTCCAGATATGAACCCTTTCTCCTTACAGGCCTTGAAGCAGGTAAAGAATATACACCAAGCATTGTAAGTAAAATATGCGGGTTCAGTGACGCATTGAACACTATCGAAAGCCTGGTGCCGGGGATTGGAGGAGTGATTGTTGTTGACAACATTGATCTCTCATACAATGAAACGATAATAGATTATGCACTTGCAATAAACTATCTGGTCACCACCTACATGGAAGATAAGGTCAAGTACAAACTTCTCTGCCAGGAAGCTAACCTGCTTGCAAAAAAAATGAACTGGGAAGGTCCAGTCAAAGAATACTATGAACTGCTCATGGGAACTAAGATCAAATGAAGCCAGTTGATAAATACCGGTAATAAACTTAACATAAATTCATAATAATTAAGGAGTCGGGAATGTCTGAGATTAGAAAACACTATTTTCTGGATAAGTATTGTTTAATAGCAGCTGAAAGACATAAAAGGCCATCTGATTTTAAGCTAACTGAAAAGCATGCTTCCAGCTCAAACTGTGTCTTTTGCCCGGGAAATGAGAAAAAAACACCACCACCAACAGCAGTCTACTACGATGGTGAGGTTTTCAGTTCTGATATTGAAAAAAGTGATAAAGGGTGGGACATTCGCTGTTTTCCAAACCTTTATCCTGCCCTGTCGTCTGAAAAACCCAGGAATGCTATACTATCCAGCCATCCTTGGAAAGGCTATGAAGGATACGGATATCATGAAGTTATAGTGGAAACCCCATCCCATACCAGAACAATAAACGATTATTCAGATGAAGAGATCACAATGCTCATGCATGCGTATCGAGACCGGATAAAGTATTACCAGAGCCAGAGTGATATTGAATATGTATCTCTTTTCAAGAACTGGGGAGATAAAGCAGGCGCTTCAATTGAGCATTCACACTCCCAATTAATAGCTCTGCCTCTGGTCCCTCCGATCATCTCAGAAGAGTTAAGGGTCATAGATTCTCTTGAAGAATGCCCTTACTGCAATATTGTTACCAATGAGCAGAGATCAAAGCGTATTGTCTATGAGAACAGTCAATTTGCAGCTATTGCACCTTATTATTCTATCGTTCCCTATGAAATATGGATACTTCCCAAAAACCACATCAACCATATATCAGAGGCAGACAATAGTTTTCTGGTTGGTCTTGGCGATGCTATTAGATATATAATAATTCGCTATGAACAGATACTGGACTTACCTTCCTACAACTATATGTTTTATGAAAGTCCTAAACTTTGTTACCACTTCAACGTAAGAATACAACCAGTACTTGCAACACCAGGTGGATTTGAAAAGAATACAGAGATATATATCAACTCAATGCCACCGGAATTAGCTGCATCTCACCTTAAATAATATATAAATACGCAAATGAAAAATGTGAATTTAATTTATGATCAATATGGGGGTTTTGAAATTAAAAGAACAAAGCTTAAAGTTGGAATGTTTTCATGGGAAAGCCTTTACTCAGTAAAGGTTGGAGGTATAGCCCCACATGTCTCAGAGCTTTCAGAAACACTTGCAAAAAAGGGCCATGAGGTGCATTTGTTTACCAGAAGTGGGGGTCTGCCAGATTATGAGCAGATAAATGGGGTACATTATCACAGGATATCACATGATCAGTCAGGAAACATCGTGCACCAGATGGATAAAATGTGTGATGCAATGTATTACCGCTATAGGGAGGTTATCAGAGAATATGGGGATCTGGACATACTCCATGGACATGACTGGCATCCGGTAAATGTTCTGTGCAGAATAAAGGCAGAAGACGGCACTCCATTTATACTGACATATCATAGTACAGAATGGGGTCGTAATGGGAACAAGCATGGTGACTGGTGGGAAGCTACTGAGATTTCTCACAGAGAATGGCTTGGAGGATATGAAGCTGCAGAGGTGATCATTACTTCAAATATACTTAAAAGTGAGGTTCAGTATCTTTATCAGATCCCGGATTACAAGATTTCAATAATACCTAATGGAATATATGCAGGAAAGATGAGAAAGAAACTGGATCCGGGAATGATCAAAAGAAGATATGGAATTTCACCCCTTGCTCCTGTGATTCTGTTCATAGGACGTATGAGCTACCAGAAAGGGCCTGACCTGATGGTGCAGGCAATTCCCAATGTACTTGCTCACAGGCCAGATGCCCAGTTTGTATTCATTGGTGAAGGAGAAATGAGACCCTATTGTCAGCAGATTGCCTGGGATTCAGGTGTAGCCCATGCCACCCATTTTCTGGGGTATGCCCCGGATGAGGAAGCTATAGACTGGAACAATGCATGTGACATTGTATGTGTTCCCAGCAGAAATGAACCGTTTGGTATTGTAGTACTGGAAGCATGGGATGCGGGTAAAACTGTAGTAGCTACAGATGCAGTTAAGCTCATAGATTGTTTCATAAACGGCATCACCGTATACCAGAATCCAGATTCAATTGCCTGGGGTATAAACTATGTACTTGATGGAATGGGGCTAAGGAAGCTTGGGGAAGAAGGCCAGCATCTTGTTGAGACAAAATATAACTGGGACTCTGTATCTTATTCCACGGTCAATGTCTACATAAAGGCTTCATCTGAAAATATCTAATCCAGCTGGAAAATAATCTTATTGGAAAATATTATGTTTGAGTCAGTTTTTCCATCAAATGAATTTAAAGATTACAGGAGCGGATTGCGTAAAGAGTGGATCGTTACCAATGGGCTTGGAGGATATGCATCATCCACCATAACAGGTGCAAATTCCAGAACATATCACGGCCTTTTGGTAGCTGCCATGAATCCACCTGTTGACAGGATACTGTTACTTTCGTCCGTGGATGAAATAATAGAGATCAATGGCGAACTGTACCATCTTGCGGTACATAAATATCCAGATACGGTATATCCTGAAGGATACAGATACCTCAACTCTGTCTCCTTTAATCCTTTCCCTGTGTATACATATAATCTGGGAAATGCCCGGATAAGTAAACACATCTTTATGGTTCATGGTCAGAATACAACGATCATTGAATACCAGATAGATGGGGTTTGTGACAATGACAGTATTTCAATGAAATTACTACCACTTATCAATACAAGAAATTTTCATCATACTGCACGGTCAAATGATAACATATTCAAGCAGACGGCTGGCTCATTCAGAACTGAAATAACCAATGGTAATGTTTCATTTCAATTAAGTTCAAATGCCGGCTATTTTCCTGCAGGAAACTGGTACTATGATTTTGAGTATGAACACGAACTGGAACGTGGAAACTTTTATACAGAAGACAATTATAATCCTGGATATTTTGAAAAAAGTTCTTTGACCAATGGAAGCCACATATTTCTCGTTGCATCTACTGAACATATACCTGACATAAATTCTGAAGACATTGAAATTCTCTACAGAAAAGAAATTGAAAGACTTATAGATATAGAAAGAAAATGCAGCTATAAAGATAACATTATATCAAAACTCTATCCTGCAGCAGATTCATTCATTGTTCAGCGAAAATCAACCGGATCAAATACCGTTATTGCTGGATATCACTGGTTTTCTGACTGGGGACGGGATTCAATGATATCACTACCGGGCCTTACACTGGTTACCGGACGATTTGAAGAAGCTTCCAGCATACTAACCACATTTTCAAAGTACTGCAGAAGGGGACTTATACCAAATCGCTTCCCTGATCACAGTAAAGACATGCCTGCATACAATACAGTTGATGCTCCTTTGTGGTTTATACATGCAGCCGGACGTTATTTTGAATATACCGGTGATGGAAATCTAATTGAGGATATCTGGAGTACCATAAAGGAAATCCTATATTATTATACTCATGGAACTGATAACGGCATAATAATGGACTCAGATGGCCTTATAAGACATAATGACCAGCTTACATGGATGGATGCAAAAATTGGAGTAAATGCAGTAACTCCAAGAGCCGGTAAAGCATGCGAGATCAATGCACTCTGGTATAATGCTCTGAATACAGCTTTATTTATATCAGATAACCTGCAGCTTGATATTGAATTCAATGCTGATGATCTCCATATGATCAGAGAAAATTTCAGTAAAATGTTCTGGAATACGCATGAAAAATGTCTTTTTGACTTTATAGATGACAGAAAAGAAACTAGTATTATAAAGGACCCTTCAATACGTCCAAATCAACTTTTTGCAGTATCACTGCCATATACAATGCTAACCCACAAACAGAACTGCCAGATTGTCAAAAAGGTCGAACAGGAATTGCTCACCCCTGTTGGGATCAGGACTCTCTCACCTGGAGATTCAGGATACACCGGAATATATTCAGGGAATATCTGGACACGGGATGCAGCATACCATAATGGAACTGTCTGGCCCTGGCTTATGGGGGCATACATATCAGCCTATACCAGGGTCAACAACTATTCAGACCAAAGCATCGCATACTCAGAGCAGTTACTGCAAGGACTTGATGGTCATTTATATCAGGCAGGTGTTGGCACCATATCTGAGATATTTGATGGTGATCCACCACATGACCCTAAAGGATGTATATCCCAGGCATGGAGTGTTGCAGAAATAATGCGGGCATACATTGAAGATATTGTAAACCAGGGAAAAGTTAAGGTCATGTATTAATGAATTGTTTGAAGTATCTTTTTATATTTATAATATAATATTATCAAAGATAAGTAACAACAGTTGATTAAAGTGGAGGGTATTGAGATGGAAAATGATTATTGTATTGATATTGGGCTTGCAGCTGGTGCTGTATACAGTGAGCTTGAAAATGGGGACCGAAATTTGACCCAGCTTCGCAAACATATAATTGATAATGGATATGATGCGAATACTTTTCTTATGGCCCTTGGATGGCTTGCAAGAGAAGATAAGGTCTGCATAATAAAACAGAACAATAAATGGTCCATCTGTCTTAAATAAGTATATAATGAAGTAATGATCATAAATTACATTTGATATGAGAAGATTCGTAAAAAAAACTTCCTATAAAGCAGGTTTTCCACCAGGTACACTTGTCCATATTGGAGAAAAGAAAACAGAAACAGTCAGAATTTCGTATCTGGATTATGATTATTCAAACATACACGAGAATGTAGTCGATTCTATTGAAGAGTGTTTTCCTTTAAAGGACACACATACAGTAAGCTGGATCAATATCGATGGTATTCATAGGGTGGACATAATTGAAAAGATCGGGAAACAATTTGATATTCATCCACTGGTACTGGAAGATATACTCCATACCAATCAACGGCCAAAGATCGAAGATTTTGGCAACTATATGTATATTGTTCTCAAAATGATTTATTCCAATGAGAATAATGAAATCAATTCAGAGCAGATAAGCCTGATAATGGGAGAAAATTTCGTCATATCATTTCAGGAAATCGAAGGTGATACTTTTGAACCAGTTCGAAAGCGCATCAGGAGTGAAAAAAGCCGTATACGCAAAATGGGACCAGATTATCTTACCTATGCTCTGATAGATTCTATAGTTGACAATTATTTTATTATTCTTGAAAAAATAGAGGACAAATTAGATTTAATTGAAGATGAAGTTGTTTCAAGCCCTACACCAGACGTGCTCAGAAACATTCATAGTCTCAAATGGGAAATGACATATCTTCGTAAATCAGTATGGCCTCTCAGGGAAGTAATCAACAGTATGACCCGAACGGAATCAAACCTGATACAGGAATCTACCAGAATATATCTTAGAGACCTTTATGATCATACCATTCAGGTTATTGATACAGTAGAAACATTCAGAGATATACTATCCGGAATGCTTGATGTTTATCTATCCAGTATAAATAACAAAATGAGTGAGGTCATGAAGTTCCTTACGATCATTGCAACCATCTTTATACCTCTGACATTCATAGCCGGTGTTTATGGAATGAACTTTGAATATATGCCTGAACTTGAATGGAAATGGGGCTACCATCTAATACTATCATTAATGTTTCTAACCGTACTTACCATGGTCGTGTATTTCAAGAAGAAAAAATGGTTTTGAAGCATTATAAATTAACTTCTTTCGTTTGAGGATTACAGGGATTAATTATGTTCGGATCGTACAACATTCCGTTTAAGATCGAAACTGAAAATATCAGCCTGCGGGTTGAAAAACTGGACAGCATTTATCTATACAGAAGAGATGCAAATAATGAGAAAGTAGATAAGAATCTCATGGACGTGGAAGGCAGTCTGCTTATCAATCCAATTGAACCCCTGAACAGACCAAAAAAAATCACTTCATATCTTCTGATCGAATTCGAAAGGCCTGTTATACTAAGTCCGGGTTCCTCAAATACTGCATATATCCGATTTCCGGTTGAAATCGGAGTATTCATTTCCGGCAAAGGTAAGTACGAGATACTTGATATCATTTCACTTTCAAAAAAGAAGTTCACTCTTTACGGAGATCCAAGTGATGGAGTGATCTGCAAGTACTGGAAAAGTGAGGTCTTTTCTACAGTGCCGGAATTAAACAGTCTATATGAGGGGGTCATAGAGATGAATATAATTAATGAAACTCAGAAATGGTCTGAGATCACCAGAACTGTTCTAAATGCCTATGGTATGAAAATATATTATACCTCTGACATGGTATCAATGAAAATCAATATGAGGGTTACAGGCCAAAGAACTGCTTTGACCGAATTTGTCAATTCGCCCATTAAAGAAAGTATGAAGAAGTCACTTGAACTTTATACTCTTGGAATCGTTCGTGTAAGCGGTGGGAACTATCTGATGGAGAAGGGACTTTGATATCATCAATAATGTCACATTTACCCGAAAGTGGCCTATTAATTATCAAATTCTTCACATCCATTTTTGCACTGATACTCATAATCATAGCCAGTAAAGCTATTACGATTTACCTGAGAAGGCTTCTAAAAGAGAGAGTAGAAAAAGGTTCTCTGGATGTTCTGCTTAAATTTACATATTATACTCTGATAGGAATTGCTTTTTTCCTGTTTGTACTTCCAACACTTGGTGTTCTTCCCTCCAGTCTTCTGGTTGCTGGGGGAATATTTGGATTTGTGATAGGATTTGCCAGTCAGAGTATTGTTGGTAATCTTATTTCAGGAATATTTCTTATCATTGAAAGGCCAATAGAGATAGGAAACCAGGTGAACATTGAACAAAATTCCGGCATTGTGACCGATATAAATCTCATCTCCACCATTATCAGGACATATGACGGACTCTATATCAGAATACCGAATGAAAAGGTTTTCACAAATACAATTACCAATTTTGTAGCAAATGTAGCCCGGCGTTTTGAGTATGTGGTTGGAATACGTTACAGTGATGATGCTGACAGAGCTATAAAGATCATAAACGATGTAGTTGAAGAGAATCCTTTTGTTCTAAAGAATCCAAAGCCAATGGCCTTTGTAGATAACCTGGGAGATAATTCAGTAAATATATTTGTAAGAATGTGGGCTCCTGCTACTGACTGGTTTGATGCAAAGACTACTCTGCTCTGGAAAATCAAAGTAGCTCTTCAAAATGATGGAATAGAAATAGCATTTCCACAGAGGACTTTATGGTTTCAGAACGAACTAAGGACAGGTGCCATAAAAAAAATGGGAAATAATGAGGGATTTAATGATACAGAAAATCTGTTTGATCAGGAAAAAATATGAAATATCGATCAGAGTAAGAGATTTATTTGCAGGACCAATATACTAAAATATCTCTTTAAAGCATTTAAGTAGTATGAAAGGAGTTTGTGTATGTTGGGAAGTGCATTTGCCCTATGACATAAAATGGTACTGGGCAAATGAGGGGTATCAAAAACCTTCAATGGAAAAGTATTTTAATCTGATCAAAACTTTTTCCAATTTTGATCGTTTTGCAGATGAGGTAATCTCAAGCAATGAAATTCTAAAAGAATCCATTGCAGATGGAGGAAAATATTCATTCAATATATCCGGAACATTTATTGAACAATGTAAATGGAATATGGAAGTTATCTCTTCCTTTCACGGACTATTGAACAGTGGAAATGTTGAGTTGCTGGCTTCTCCCTATTACCAGTCAGTATGTTCTCTATTTGAGAACCATTCAGACTTTATAGAGCAGGTGAAAAAGCACTCATCTACCATAAACGACATCTTTGATGAAAAAGTTCAGACACTTGTAAATACCCAGCTCCTGATGTCTGATGAGATTGCCAGATCTGCGTATCAAATGGGATTCAGGTGCATGATATCTGAAGGATCTCACAATATAGTCAGGAAAAATGATCCTGTATATGTATATAAAAATCATTTACCTGTAATTCTCAGACATATCAACCTGAGTGAGGATATAGAGAGACGTTTTTCTGAAAAAAAATGGACAGGATATCCATTGATAGCAGATAAATTTGCAGCCTGGGTCAATAGTATGGAAGGGGATGTCCTTACACTATATATCAACTACGATTCACTCTCAAGTCACAGAAAAGACAGTGAACTGATCCATGATTTTATTAGAGACCTGCCAAAGAGTCTTGCCAGTCACGATATCCAAATGATCACACCTTCAGAAGCTGTAAAACTCTACAGTGCAAGGCCTCTTGAAACACTCAAACGTGAATCCACTGCCAGATACGGCATTAACAGCCTTATAGGAAACCATGTGCAGCACATATACATGCATGAGCTTACAGGTGCAGGAAAGGAACTTGAAAATATAAAAGATAGATCATATCATTCATCTCTGCAGCATATCTATCGCTGTCTCCAGCAAAGCAGTATTATGCATGATATGAATGCTGTAAATTATCCACTGGCATATGAAAGAGCGGTTAACAATCTTTCAATTCTATCAGACCTAAAGCGTGCATTGATCTCAGGAGACAAACAATGAGATCTATATGCCTATATTTTGAAATTCATCAGCCACACCGCCTAAAGTGGTTCTGGCCGGATCAAATATCTACAGGTTTTGAAAGATATTTTGATACATCAGTTAACAGAGAGATATTTGAAAAGGTTGCCAATAAATGTTATATCCCTGCCAACCGGCTCCTGCTGGATCTTATAGATGAGCATGGTAAAGATTTCAGATTCAGTGTATCTATTACCGGAACCCTGCTGGACCAGTGTACTATGTGGGGAGAAGAGGTCATTGATACTTTCAGACAAATGGCAGAATCTGGTTGCGTTGAGTTTCTTGACGAGACAAACTATCATTCGATTGCAGGCCTGTTCGACGATCGTTCAGAATTTACAGAACAGGTGATAGAGCACAGAAAAAAGGTTTCGGATCTTCTTAAAGTGCAGCCTGATGTATTCAGAAATACCGAACTTCTATACAACAACAGTATTGCAAAGACTGCATCAGATCTTGGATACAGGGCTATACTTGCAGAAGGTGCAGACCATGTACTGGATCCATCAATGGGTCATATCCATCCATTTGAAAACCGGAATATTATTGAAAACAGTCGATATTCACCAAATTATGTATACCAGGCCAGAGATTCAAACATCAGGGTTTTGTTAAGAAATTATCCATTGAGTGATGACATAGGATATCGATTTTCTTCTCGATCATGGAATGAATATCCATTGACTGCCGATAAATGGGCAACCTGGGCATCTCATGCCAGAGGAGACACGTTGAACATATTCATGGATTATGAAACATTCGGAGAACATCAATGGGCAGATACCGGTATATTTGAATTTCTGAAAAGCTACCCAAATGAAGTAATAAAAAGGAACCTGGAGTTCAATACACCCTCTGAAACTATAGATAAATACCAGACCACAGGGATTGTTGATATAGATGACTTTTCCACAATCTCCTGGGCTGATATGGAAAGAGATACAAGTGCATGGATAGGTAATGATATGCAAAGGAGATGCTTTGAGGAAGCTAAGCTTCTGGAGCCTTATGTCAAAAGAACAGGGGATTATGAACTGATCAGGATCTGGAAACATTTTCTGACCTCAGACCATTATTATTACATGTCTACCAAATGGCTGGGTGATGCGGACGTACATTCATATTTCAGCATACACACATCACCCTACGATGCAGCTGTTAATTTCATGGCAGCTTTCATGGATTTTAAAGCAAAGGTATTTTACAGGCTTAAAAAAGATAATAAAATTCAATAAATAGGGAGATTGATCAGTTTGGCCCAGAACATGTGCATGTTTTATACGCCTGGAGAGGATAATTGTCTTGCATGGGTAAAGATACATTATGACAAAAATAATGCAACCAGCTCAATGATATCCAAAATACTGGAATCTGAAGCTGTTTCAGTTATTTTTGCCACTGTTGACAATTTTGAATATCCTGACATCGGTAAATTTTATGTGTTTATTGAGATCAGGAAAGAAGAACTAAAGAATCTGATCAGCAGCATTGAATCTCAAGAATATATAATGGATGTAGAATATGACATTTCAAATAACAGATTGATACATTCAATCGATTTTCCATTTACAATACTTGGTGGAAGGGCAATCGTTACAAGAGCACTGACATTTGTGGATATCATAAAAATAATCAGAGAAAATGTACATGAATCTGAAGGTATACTTGTGCACAGTGGTCTCAAAGGCGGAAGACATGCTGCAAGACATGTGAGCCGATATATGGAGGTTAATATCAACAATTTTGCAGATATACTCAAAGAGCTATTTCAGGCTGCAGGCTGGGGTCTGCTCAATATAGAATATGACCATGAAACACATGAAGGAACAATAACTGTTCGTGATTCATTCATATCAGACGTATACCAGAAATCAGAAGAACATGTCTGTGCCTACATGTCAGGGTTCTTTTCAGGATATTTATCCGAATCGCTTGGAGAAGACATATATGCAAAAGAAATTAAGTGTCAGAGTAGCGGTCATCCGGAATGTGAACATCAGATAAGGGCTGCAACTCTTCTCGATCAGCAGATATCAATCAACAGGTGAATACCGGTGATAAGGAATACCAATGCCATACTTGGAAACTCTGAGCTGATGGTAACTCTGGGTAAAAGGGGGGAGATTTTAGGATTTTTTTATCCAAGACGTGATTATGCACAGCATGTCGAAGAGTCAATGATGTGTATTTATTCAGATGAATTTACAGAAAGTACAGATAGCGACAGTAATTCAGATCGACTGCTGTGGATGAATTCTTCCCGGTGGGAATACGTACAGAAATATACTTCAGATTCATATAATGTAGCTACGAGATTAAAACATGATAATGGTCTGGAAGTGTCAATACTTGACAGTGTGCATCCTCTAATGCCCGCACTTACAAGAAAATTCAGGATAAGTTCCAAACACGATTTTGATGGAAAGCTGTTCTATTATTCCAGCCTTAATGCAGGAGATATGTCAAAGCAGAATACATGCTATTGTGACAATGAAGAATATATTGTAGTGCAGTACTGGCAGGATTATCATCTGGGCCTTACATCCCTGCCTGAATTCCAGAGCTGGCAGGTCAGTAAGATATTTGGAAGCAGCTGGTGGGCAAATCCAAAATATGACATGGAGGACGGAGCACTTCAGAACAACAGAGAGGATATCGGAAAACCTGGGTTTGCTCTTGGATGGGATATGCATATTAAAAAGCATGAACCTTTTGAAGTGACTATCTTTATGGGTGCATCCAACAATAAATCAAGCCTTTACAGAAAAATGAGAGAAATCAGGTCACAGTCTATTGAGAGAATTAGCGAACAGGTGCAGGAGAACTGCGTTAAATGGCTTTCCAGAAAAAAACCATTGGATATTTTTGAAAAAGATGACCTGGATTTGAATATAAGCCTCCTTGAAATCTACAATCGATCCCTTCTAACACTTAAATTACTCAATGAGCCTTCCCATGGATCATTTATCGCATCACCTGAGTTTGATCCAGCTTTTGAGATGTGTGGAGGATATGGATTTTGCTGGAACCGGGATGCTGCAGAGATTGCAAGTGCGCTGTTGAATTCCGGATATCCTGAATATACAGGAAAATTCTTCAGGTGGTGTGTAAAAACCCAGCTTCCTGATGGATCCTGGTTCCAGAGATACTGGACTGACGGCAGACATGGTCCTTCCTGGAGCAATTTCAATTCTACAACTCAGATCGATGAAACGGGTTCCACTCTGCATGCAATTGGTAAATATTATGAAACTCTTGAGGGGATTGATAGAATTGATTTCATTGAGCAGATGTGGGTTACGGTACTGAGGGGAGCGGAGTACCTTATAAAAAGAACCCGGAATGGGCTTCATGACGCATGCATGGACCTTTGGGAAACTCATGTAGGAACTTTTACCTATACAAATGCGTCTATTTTTGCAGGTCTTATTCAGGCTGCCCGTATTGCAGATGACTACGATCAGAAAGAGCTTGCAGGCAGGTGGAAAGAACATGCTTACAACCTGAAAGAGCAGATTCTGAATGATCTGTGGACGGATGAGGGTTATTTTGCCAGAGGAATTATGCATGACAGATTAGACTACACTGTCGATGCAAGCATCCTTGGTACAGTTACCCCATTTGACCTCCTATCACCACATGACCCTGAAGAGAGGAACAAAATCTACTCACTGATCAATACAATTGAAAATCGTCTAAAGATAGAAGTAAATGATCATTATGGCATCAAAAGGTATGAAGATGACCAGTACATTAACGGAAATCCGTGGATAGTAACTACACTGTGGCTATCCAAAACCATGCTTATGCTTTCACATGCGCTTCAAAAAGAAGGAGATTTTGATCAGAGCAGGCAGTTCCGGAGCAGAGCCATCAGTCTAATACAATGGTCGGTTAAAGGAACAACAGATACCGGCCTTCTGCCGGAACAGGTAGATAAGGATCACGGAAATCCTGCCTGGGCAATACCGCTTGGATGGAGTTGTGCTCTTATGGTTGATAATATCATTTTACTTGATGAGATCTACAGAAATTGATTAAAGAGCAGAACTTGGTTAAAGTTTATCGGAATTTATATACTGTATCTGATATATATAGCATGTTATCCATAATAATCATGGAATCAATTAACCGGGGGGTGAAACAGTATGGAAAAATGTGGTATATGCAAGGGGGATGTTGAGAGACAGCCGCATGTCACTAAAGATGGAAAGTGTGATCTCTGTGGTGAAAAATTAACCCTTGAGAAGAAAAAATAAAGTTTTGATGAGTCTTTCACAATCTTGAAACAACGGTCAGGAAGGTATTCACTCACTGACCGGCTGTTTCAATTTTTTTATCATTTTTTTACATAGCTTCAGGTCATCTACCGTATTTACGTTAAGTGATAGATGAGGATATTCCAGTATCAGGTTGAACTCTTCCTGTTCCTCCCTGATATGATTCCCATCCAGTACATTGATCCCGGCAGGAACTATAAAACTACCATCTTTATTAAAAACCGTATCCGGACGAGTGCCTGTTTGCCTGCAGACTGAAATCGGTACAGAGACTGACATTGCCGGTTTATCGGAACCTTCGTAGTAACCTACGATCTGGTCTATAATCTCAGGCGTAATTACAGGCAGATCAGACATAACTATCATAACAGGCCCTCTTATTCTGGCAGATTCAACGGCCTGGATCATATCCTTTACATAATTTCCGCCTTCTGTCTGGATGACCCGGACATTTCCTTTATATTTTTTCTCTACAACTATTCCGGTTTTTGGTGTTGCGGGAGAAACTGCAACGTAAATATTTTTAATTTTTTCAGATTCAAGCAGTGCGTCAACAACATAACTTACAAGAGGTTTTCCCAAAAGCTCAACACATGGTTTCTCTCCCATACCAAGCCTGCTGCCAAGCCCACCTGCCATTACAATAGCATCCATTCAGAACCTCCAGAAATCATTTTTATCATCAGTGTTAAAATAACCAGTGAAACTATCCTACCAATTTCATTTGCAGCACCGATACCATCACCATTGAGTCCTCCAAAATGCCGGTTACTCACATTAAGCAAAACCAGGGCAGAGACTATTGAAGCAATAAATGCAATAAGACCGGTAATTCCAAAACCCAGCAGCCAGAAAGAAATAATGCATACCAAAGCACCGAAGATGAGTCCGGCTGAGTATCTGGGAAATGTTGTACTCTCTATAGTGATAGCACCCATTCCATCATGAACAGGTTTTCCAAATGCTGCTATTGTCAGCATTGCCTGTTTTGCACCAATCTCGGAAACCACCATTGAAGCAAAGATAATCATTGCAGCCTCACTTGAACTGCTGCTTATGAAGGCAGTTTCTGATTTGATCGACAATATGGATGCATACAACGAAATAATTGCTATCGTGCAGAAAGCTGCCCCTCCTATGCCAAGAGAAACATCCTTCATTGCACTTATTTTCTTTTCCACACTACCATGGGCAGTAAGTCCATCCCCCATATCGGCAAGGCCATCAAGATGATTGAATCCGGTGAAATAATAGATAACTGCAATTATAAGAAATGATCCAATCATAGAAGGGAACAGCAGCTCAAATATAAATGCAAATAACCCGATGATCAGACCCAGAACAAAGCCAACAAATGTATACAGATAGATCCTTTGATTGAATTCATTGAAGCCCTCTTCTGTAATATATACAGGAATCGTTGAAAGAAATCCAAAACTTGATTTTACAGCAAGCAAAAATGAACCCATTTTTTCACCAAAGAATCATCAGCTATTGAATATAAGCATTTATTCTTACAGTATTACTGAATATCTATCTCAGCCATAGCCCTGGTATACATATTAGCCGAAACTCCTCCAATAAGACCTGCAAGTACGTCGTCCATAAAGGGACCCATCTGAGCCAGAATTCCAGGCTTTGCCTTATCAAAACGAACAAACTCGAACATTCCTTTATCACCACTGATGTATTTTGAGATACTCATACCAATTACTTCGTCTGCAACAATAAATGTAAGATCCTTCTCAAAAGATTCCTTGCTAATGCCTGGTAAGTTACCTGTTATTCCCTGCCTTTCCAGAAGAATTCCTGAATAGATCAGAAGTGAAAGGTTTGGATCTGAAATCGCTATCTTCAGTTCCCGTATAAACATTTCCTCTGCCTTCTCCCGGGTTTCGATACCAGGATGGGGTACATATAGTTCCATAGCAGCATCAACAAGCATTTCAAGGGTTATACCCTCATATTCAAGCACTTTAAGGATGTCATTGTCTGGTTCATTTTCAAGTGTTTCCGGCTGATCTCCTTTCAAGTCACGGGATTCCATATCTGATAGTTTCATAATTGATCACTCATTAATCTGATTTTACTGACAATAATCAGGTCCATACATAGTTGATCACTGCCGCAAGTGCAGCAACTGAAAGTATTGAAGCAATAAATATTATCTGTGAAGTTCTCTGAATATCGTCGGGTTGTGGTACTGAGTATTCATCTCCAAGTACATAGTTATTTGGTTTTTCCAGTCTGACCCTGATAGCTCCAGCAGTTGCTGCCATAGGATACCCGGAGTTTGGGGAAGGCGTATTCTGAGCCTGAGTAGAGGCCAGTTTTAGAGATGATGCAACATCTGCCTTTCCGGAAGAAAATACTGAGATCACTGCAGAAGCTCCTGCTATAAATAAAATTGACAGGCGTGCAGGTATCCAATTGAGGATATCATCAAATTTTGCTGAAAAGAACCCCAGTTCCAGATACGTTTCATTCCTGTAGCCTATCATGGAATCAAGTGTATTTACTGCTTTATATGCATAGGCTCCAATGAGCCCGAAAGGTCCAAGGAGCATATAATAGAACAATGGTGTAAGAATTCCATCAACATAGTTTTCAGACACAGATTCGATAACTGCAGATGATGCCTGTTCCTTGCTAAGTGATGATGGATCCCGGCTGACAAATATAGGAAGTTTGTCCCTTGCCTGCTGTAGTCTGTCATTCATTAAATCATACGAAATTTCCTTTGCCGGAGATAACAGGCTCTGTACTGCAAATGTGGATTTGAGGAAATAAGCTGCAATCAATAGCCTGACTGCCTCGGGTATGGGTTCAAATGTAGCTACCAGCAGTACAGTCAGCCCTATCAGAGATGCAAAAACAATAGTTGCAAGACCCATGAATACCCCATAGCCCTTTCTGTGAGAAGATGGTGCATGATCCCTGAAAACCTGTATGAACTTTCCAATCCACACAACAGGATGAACAGCAGCTGGCGGTTCACCTATTAGTATATCAAAGGCAAGGGCCAGTAAAAGTACATATATCAAAAATCCAGAATCAATGCTGAAAAAAATCTGGAATATAGTATCCATCATAGAAGCGGCTCCATTACCCGTCTCCAGGCAGATCTAAGATTTTCTTCATTATCTCCTTCATTCATGAAAATATCCAGAATCTTCTGTGCCACCTCTTTATCATGAATAATATGGCAATCCTGGCAGCTCCAGATTTTACCACCACTTGAGCGGTCCACCATCTTTCCACCCGTTCGTTCATCTTCACATGGGTAGAACGGACAGAAGCAGAAAATACAATCCTGATCTTCAAAGTGACATGGATAGTATTCACAGGTGGTTCGTCCAAGAGAACCTCCTTCTGCAATGGTTTCTATTGTGTGTTTCAGTTCCTCTCGTGCCTGTTCCCTGCCCCAACCTGTAAGAACATCACCAATTGCCTGAATAAGTTTTTCGTTTTCTTCACGAGGCCTTACAGCAATACGAATATAGGAATTTCCAAGTTCTCTAAAAGATGAACAGTCCCTGATCAGTATTCCCCGTGATGCAAGTCTGCGAGAGAGTTCAGATGAGTCCATCAGGAAGTCTTCAATATCTACAAGTATGTAATTAACACTGCTGTCCAGTGGCTTAAAACCGCGTACGTTTGAAAGGCGCTCTATCAGATAGTTCCTTTCCTCTTCGATCAACTGTCTGGATCTTATGAAATAAGAATTGTTATAGCCTGAGTCCATATTCAATAGTTCTGTAGCTACCGTGTCAGGTACTGATCCAAGATTCCATGAAAGCCTTGAATTATTCAAACCTTCAGCCATCCTTTGTGTGGCAACTCCAAACCCCATCCTGATCCCGGGAATTGCAAATGATTTTGTAAGTGAGCGAAGAACAAAGACATAATCATTCTCTATAGCAACGTTCACCATACTCTGCCGGGGATCAGATAGTTCACTGAAGGCTTCATCAATAAAAAGAAGTGTCTTTTTCTGTTCACATCTTTCTGCAAGCTTTTCCAACTTATTGCGGGATATAAGTTTACCTGTTGGATTATTCGGATTACACACAAAGATAATACGTGCGTCTTCAAGTATTTCATCACTGATGCTGAAGATATCATCCTGGTGTGTATTAATTATCTCTGCCCCGAATATCCTGCACTGGATCTCGTATTCACTGAAAGTAGGTTCCGGAATGATCACTCTGTCACCATGGTAAAGCACGGACTCTGCAACCAGACGTATTATTTCCGATGAACCGTTGCCAGGAACAATATTTTCATATGTAGTATCACTTTCTATCAGGAAACGGGATGCAGCCTTCCTGAATTCCAGATAGCGATTATCAGGATAATGATGTATTTTTTCGAGAGCTTGTTTTAACATTTCGTCCATATTAAATTCATTACCACAGTATTCAAATGGCGTACCCAGAGGATTTAAACTGGCACTAAAATCAAGTATCTCCGATTCACCAATTCCGTGTTTCTGTGCATTTTTCCTGACAAGACCACCATGTACAGCAGGTGAAAGATTCAGGACGGATTTTTTCAGTGGTAAATTATCTTCTGACACAATTATCGCCTACATATATATGAAACAAATGAACTCTCAAGATCTGTTAAATAGTAGAATATAATAAATACAAACAGATTGTCCGGGATCAATATTAAGATATGAATAATTACTCTCTGAATCAGATATTTTATATTTGTTTTTAGACAATCTGACTTATTGTATGAAAGTAATTAACATCTACGAGATACCATTATTTGTTCACATCTATCTAAATCATACACTGTATTTAAGTTGAACGCCAATCCCATCTCATGCAGTACAAGATTACAGTCCTCCTGTTCCTGATCTATATCTTTTCCAAGCATAATATTGATGCCTGCAGGAGATATCAGTTTACCATTCCTGTTGAACACGGTTTCGGGTCTGGATTCACTGTTTCTGAATATTGAAATGGGAACATGAACCGACATTGAAGGCTTGCCACATTTTTGATATTCTGAGATTATGAAATCAATGACCTCAGGAGTTATCATTACAATATCATACATTATGATAAGTACAGGTCCGCTAATACCAGCCTCCTTTACTGCATGTATCATATCAGCTACATAATTCATTCCGGGTGTGATTATCACGTCAACGTCTTGAGAGTATCGGCTCAACACTGTTTCCCGTGTCTTTAATGAGAAGGGAGAGAGGGCTACATAGATATTATCCACATTCTCAGATCCTGCAAGTGAATCTATTACATGGCCTATGATGGGTTTATCCAGAAGTATAAGATTTGGCTTGTCTTCTATACCAAGATCTCCACCTCTGCCTCCAACCATTACAATAGCATCCATTATCCGATACATCTCCTGAATTTGTATAGTGTGCAAATATTCATATTATCCGTATAACCTGATAGTACAGGTAGTTTAATATTCAGCATATTACAGATCAAATCCCTATATTAAACTTAGTGTAAATAGTACTCTTTTGCAAAGCGTGAATATTGTTTTATTTATATACAACTATAGTAAATTATGGACTATACTTTGACAGTACATCTATTATATATTTAAATATACAATTACACTTTCATGCCTATTTGCTTTAATGTACAGAAGGTATATTAATTTATTCAGAATAAACAATATCTGCTCAAGTAAACTTTACCAGAAAAATAAAGAACATGTATTATAATCCAGATAAGCAGAATACATGGTTGATTGAATAAGAATAGGTGAAAATGTGAAAATTGAAATCCATCTCTCAGATAAAGCATATGATATCCTGAAAAGATACATGGACATTGAAAATTTTGGAGACCTTGACCAAACAATTGAACATCTGATATTAAAAGCATCCGAAGACATTACAGATGAAATGAAGCAATACAGAGATATATTCTATCAGGTGAGCAATGATGGAGATATCTGGACAGTCCAGTATTACCGGTACATAGAAGAAGATTATGAGAGATTATCAACTGTCCACAGGTATGTCAACCGTCCGGATGATGAAGAGATCAAAGAAGATATTGAGAGGACATTCTTAGATAGATGACAGATATGAATCAAAACAGAAAATGTGCGTTCAATTTGCATCTAAGGATATTATCAGAAAGTTATGTAGCAGAAAAGTTTCACACAGAACCAAAAACATAAAACTTTTAACTCCCATCCTAAATCTAACCTATCTATCAAACCAGTTATCATTAAATCAATATAATAATTGTCAGGATACGAGTACGATGAAAATCACAAAACCAAGAGGCACCCGGGATTTTCTTCCAGAGGATATGGAAAACAGGCGTTATGTGGAAAACATAATCCGAGATGTGGTAACTAAATGGGGATATAGCGAGATTATGACCCCTACTTTTGAACATCTGGACCTTTTTACACTCAAGTCAGGAGATGCAATCGTTGGAGAGATCTACAATTTTACAGACAAGGGTAACAGGGAAATGGCACTTCGACCCGAGCTCACTGCACCTGTAATGAGAATGTATGTTAATGAAATGCAGGCAACCCCTAAGCCTCTAAAGCTATTTTATTTTGAGAACTGTTTCAGATATGAGAGACCTCAGAAAGGAAGGTACAGAGAATTCTGGCAGTTCGGGGTAGAGTTGATTGGAAGTAGACAGGCGGATGCAGATGCAGAGGTTATTGCACTTGCAATGTCGATACTGAATGCTCTGGATATTGATGGAAAATTGAATGTAGGTCATCTGGGAATTATCAGATATATATTAAAAGAACTTGACATTGAACAGCAGTCCCAGATCATGAGATATGTAGACAAAAAGGATGACATGGGACTTGATGATTACCTTGATAACATCAATGCACCGGCAGACCTGAGACGTAACCTGTTCGAATTGATAGGAATCAGTGGCGAGGATGCAATTATAAAGGCAAAGGAGATAACCGGCAGTATACCAGAACTTGAAGCATTCAGGAAAATTATTGAACTGCTTGATGCCTATGAAATTAAATATACCATCGACTTCGGGATTGCCAGAGGTCTGGATTATTATACAGGCATGGTATTTGAGATATATGCAAAGGACCTCGGAGCTCAAAACCAAATATGCGGAGGAGGATCCTACCAGTTGATACAGCTCTTTGGTGGCGGTGATGTCCCGTCAACTGGATTTGGTATTGGATTTGACCGAATAATGGAAGTTTGCAGGAAAAAAACGGAAAAACCTGCCAGTGTGATGGTGATATGTACAGAAAAAACCCGCCTGGAAGCTATTGAAACTACTATGGAATTAAGAAAGATCATGCCTGCACATATTGATCTGATGAAACGCAATTTCAAAGCACAGCTTTCCCATGCAAATAATATCGGAACAGATTTTACATTAATAATCGGAGAGAGGGAATTACAGGCAGGAAAGGTCACCCTTAAAGATATGAAAAGCGGAAACCAGGAAACCCTGACACTGAAAGAAGCTATTGCAAAGCTGAATGAATATTAGAGCAGATAACACAGCTCAAGTATGAATCAGAGACGAATAATCATAGATGAAAGTGCAGCAGATGCACTTCCAATGAGGATAACAGTAGCTGCTATAGTAATCGCAATTATCATGGTTCTTCTTGCCAGTGGTGTTTCAAATATGCTAACAGCTGTAAATGAGAGGAAGGCAGTTAATGAAGCTGAAAAAATTGCAATGCATGCAGAGCAGATATCTCTTAGAGGAGAAGGAAGCAGAATAGTACTGGACATCGATGTGCCCACAGGATACCGCATTGTACTTGGAGCACTGGCTCATGATAAAGACAACTGGCCTGTTAATGCAAATTCATATCATATACAGACAGGAAGAAGAAATATAATTAAGGAAACAGGGGCATCTTTTTCAGACGAATTCATGGCCGGTCCTGCGATCATCCCGGAAGGGTCACACCAGATTATTATTGAGAGTATCAGAGACCCTTCATATAACAGACTCTTTATAGCTGCATATATTACCTGAGACCGGTGAATGCATGTCCTGGATATATCCACTTCTTTATGAGGAAGACGCATGGTCCGAATTTGTGCTCTCAAAGGTCGGGCTTATGATAGCATGTGCGATAGTGATAGCTGCGATATCACATCTGACCTACGGTTTCTGGTCACTGAACCAGGAAAATGAACTGGACGCCATTGCACTGGAACTAAAACACACAATTGAAAGAACATCTTCTATAAAAGAAGGCGAGAACTCAGGATATTCATTCCATCTTCATGACCTTGTGTATGAATCTTCAATTGACCCAAACACGATTAAAGCATACATAGGCCATAATTATATCAGGCTCGAGATTGAGAGAAATGACCGCACAATAAGTACTGTAAAGCCGCTTGTTTTCAATGTGATCACTCTTAATCAAAGCGAACTTCAGAAAAGCCTGGATAGTGAGTTTGCCAGCACTGGTCGTATTGATAGGCCTTTGAATGAAAATCCTGAAGATGTGCTGGATTTTATTGCACAATTAGCCCAGCAGGAGACACATTTAAATACAAGTAAAAAAATTTACATTGTAAAAGAATTTACATATATTCAGTACGATTCTGAGGTTTTCAGGCTTGAACATATGCTTCTTTATCAATGATGAAAAGGGATTACTTGAACCGCAGAATGACATAATGGCCACCGCAATGCTTGTCGTTGGATTTGTAGTATTTGCAGCTATTATGTCAGAAGCGTATATAGTGTATGATCACAATTCACATGCACTGGAAAATTATGAAGATGCATCCCGTATTGCAGAATCACTTGCTTCCAGTGATCTGCTCTATGATAATGAAAATGGTGTGATCAGTGCAGATGCTCTTGATCATCTGTGCAATCCAGAAAAAGGGAAGTATTCAAAACAAATATTATTTTCCAGTTTGTCTGCCGGTTTTACCTATACTGTAGAGGTATATACGCAATGCAATGAACACAGATGGATACTCAAAGAGTCTGAAAATATGAAGTATTTCAGTAATGAAGTCATTGCAGCTTCTGTTCCTGTTGTAATAGAGATCAATCCTGTAGAGTCTGTACCTGGAGTACTGTGCGTCAGAATATGGAATTGATACAATGAGAAAAACGAAGCACGACATATGCTCTCACCTGCTATGCAGAATGATAAAAAATAATGCTACAACAATTTTCAGCTTGTTTCGGGACAGAAAAGGTATTTCTACCACGTTAGATGCATTGCTGTTTCTGGTAATGGTTTCAATTTCCGCTGCACTTCTTATGCCGGTTGCAATGACTGATTCTCAGTACAGGGCAGCAGAACACACTTCAATCGAAGATATGAGCAAACATCTGCTCAGATCCCTGATAAGCAGTACAGTAGATGATTTTGAATATTATCATTACATTGATTCTACAGGTATGCATCATGAGGATCTCGGGGATCATGATGAGTTAGATATGCTTTTCAAAAAAAGGTACATTCACCTGAAGCCTGCGGATATTCTGGCAGAAGCTGTAATATTCCAGCTGAAGGTTAAAGGCCATGAAGATGAAGATCCTATATATGTACGGGCAGGTGGGGAAGATCACCTGATCAGGACTGAGAAAGTAATCGATTCTTATCTTCATTCCCGGCTGGGAAGAAGTTATAACTACCGTCTTGAAGTTAACTGGTACCCTGTTACAGGTACAGATATATCAAGCAGTTTCACAATTGGAAACATGAATCCACCAGATGCCATAGTCCAAAAATCCAGGATAGCACTTCCATATGACTTCTCAGTTTCCTACAATACAATAGCATCGCCTCTCAATGACTCGATCCTTGAAAATACAATGAATCGCACTTATGATGAACAAAAAGAAATCCTTTACCATGCTTTCATTGAAGGCATTAAAGCAGGTTCTATGGAAATTGCACGAAAAATTTCCGGTATTAAATATCCTGCCCCGGATAATGAACGAAAAATGAACAGTATCTTCATAAAACATGTTTCATCTCCTTACCACCTGGACTACAATAGGAATATTGAGGAAAACAATACGCCTGCAATCCCACATAAAGAATATCCATTTAATATAGCTCAAAATAAAGAATTTGAAGACCTGCTCTGCGATATAATCTCATCCACAGCTATTCATAACAGCAGGAAAGACATAAATTCAACCATTGAGACTATTCTAGAAGCTGAGGATATTGAATCTGCAAAATTGACCAGAGACCGGCAAATGGAAAATATATTTCATATCTTTAATCAGGGTGGTGCAGAAGTTATTCTAATGCTCTGGTAGCTGATAGAAAATCTGATCCATAAGATATATATTCAATAATTGCTTTACTAAAAACACTTCGCCAACAATAGACTTAACCAGAAAAACATCAGGTTGCTCTCCCAAAAGTTCATATCAACCTGAGAAATGCTGCTGTAGATAAATATTACAGCCAGTAGATATATAAGAAATATCAGAGTGTTATAGAAACATTCAAACAGAATTAAAGTAGAATACTCTTATAGAGATAATATCTGCATCAGACAAATGAAAATATATCAGGAAAACATATCATAATTATCAGGAGGATATAATTTATGGCAAAAATGCATACCAGGAAAAAGGGCAAATCAATGGCAACCCGTCCATACCGAACCGAAGCACCAGCCTGGTCACTTACAGATAAAGATGAGATTACAAAGATAATAATGGACCTGTGGAATCAGGGATATTCAACATCCAAAATAGGTATGATACTGAGAGATAAATACGGAGTTCCGGATTCAAAACTTGTTACTGATAAGAAGATCACACAGGTGCTTGAAGAAAATGGTGCCGACTTCCCGCTCCCAGAAGACCTGCAGAACCTCATTGTGAAGGCTATACGAATGAGAAAACATCTTGCAATAAATAATCATGATGTCCACAACAAGCGTTCCCTGCAGAACACCGAATCAAAGATCAGAAGGCTTGTTAAATACTATAAGTCTACAAAAGTGCTGCCAAAGGACTGGAAGTACAAACCATCTACTGCAGAAATGCTGATAACAAGATAAGACCTCAATTTTTTACCAGGCGCCCAACATGGCGCTGCCTTTTTTTACATGAGCATTTTTATAGTATTCTATTCTAATAATTCAGGATACGAATTTTCCTTTCCGGTCACATCTGCGCAACTTTATTAAATAATCTTCACCTTATCTGATCAGCAGATAAATCAAAAATAAATCATAGTGGTATTGAGTGGTGTAATTGAACTCTGATGAAAGGATAGAAAAACTTATAGAACTTGCAACAGAAGCCGCAGAATTGATAAAACAGTACAGTTTCGTACGCATAATAACGCATAACGATGCAGATGGGATTACATCAGGTGCCATCATATTGCAGTCACTTCGAAGACTGGATATCCCATTTCATGCATCAATTGTAAGCAGACTCGATGAAACGGTTGTAAAGGATGTAAACGAAAGCACAGAAAAAAAAGATCTTGTTATATTCTGTGACATGGGATCTGGTCAGCCTGAATTAGTCTCTAATGTCAGCGCTGATGTCATAATTATAGACCACCACCAGCCAGTAGAGGAAACAACTGCCAGGGTTATGGTCAATCCCCACCTTGCAGGCATTGAGGGTGCTTATTATCTCTGCGCATCAGGAACAACCTATATGGTAAGCAGGGAGATAAGCAGAGACAATGTGGATCTAGCAGGACTTGCTATTGCCGGTGCCATTGGAGATAAACAGATTTTTGAGTCTGCGAACAGATTCATACTTGAAGAAGCTATCCAGGAAGGGGTAGTCTCAATAAAAAAAGGATTGAAGGTCGGAAGCGGGGATATTGCAGATGTACTGGAGTATAGCCCTGAGCCTTATTTAGATATTACAGGAGACCGCACTAAAATAGAAGAGTTTCTCGATATCCTGAACATCCGGGGCGAAATACACGATCTCAGTAGTGAGGATATGAAAAAACTTACATCTACCATAGCTCTAAAACTTGCAAAAAAAGCAAGTTCTGATGCAATTGAATCTGTCATAGGCGATGTATATTTCCTTAATAATGAAATTATAACCAATATTTATGATCTTGTAGAAATAGCTAATACCTGCGGAAAAGTTAAGATGGGAGGACTCGCACTCTCGCTTTGTATGCGCGATAAAACTGTGGTAGAGGAAGCAAGATCACTTACCAGAGAAAATCACAGAAAAATAATCTCTGATATGAAAAGCTGCGAAGATATGATAAAGGCAAGAAAGAACATCAGATATCTTAAAGCAAATGAACTGGAATCCATAGGTACTATTGCAGGCATCGTAGTAAGATATATTCATACAGATCTTCCATTTATAGCTCTTAATGAAACTGATGACATTGTCAAGGTCTCTGGGAGAGCAACACGCCCTCTCATTAAAAAAGGCGTGGATCTGGCTGCTGCATTTCGTGACGCTGCAGGTTCAGTTGGAGGAAACGGAGGAGGACATAATATTGCATCCGGTGCCACCATCCCAGTTGGCAAAGAGGAAGAATTCCTGGACAGAGTAGATCAAATTATAGAAAAGCAGATAAAAGCCAGTGTTGAAGGGAACCTAAAATGAAAATGTATTGCACTATAGAGTTCAGGGAGGTGGAAAATCCAGAGATTGCAGAAATTGTCGCAAAATCTCTATCCCCTGACAATCTCCGTAATATTGAAACTAATATAGATACGGACAATATTAGTATCAGGATATCAACTGAAAAAATCACATCACTGATTGCTACAGTGGATGACTACCTCATGAATGCAAAGATAGCTGAAGATATACTAAGGGATATAAAAAATAAGTAAATCAACAAGGATAATATACTTTATTATTTTAATTAACCCTGTTCCTTCTTCCTACCAGATGCCGGTTCAATGTGCACCACCACATCTGTAACATCTTCAAAACTATCGATCAGTATTTTCTCCACATTATCAGCTACCCTGTGTGCTTCATCAGTTCGCATATCAGGGGAAACAGTAACATGAAGATCTATATGCACATCTCCGGAAGTTCCACGTGTCCTGATATTATGACAATCAACAACGCCATCCACCAGTCCTACCAGGCACGCTATGGACCTGTTATCCATTCTAGAGGCATCACATAGTGGTTGGGAGCTCTGCCGTACAATTGAAATAGCTGCATGAAAGATAACAATCGCTATTATCAATGCTATCAGTGGATCTACTATCGGATATCCGGCCCTTATTGCCACAAGGCCCATTATGACAGCCAGAGTGGAATATACATCACTTTTTGTATGCATTGAATCTGCAATAAGAATATCACTGCCAAGTTTCTCACCTTCCCTTTTTTCATAAATTGAGATAATTATACTTATGAGCATGGCCGCTACCATAATAATAAAGCTCATTGTGGTAACTGTAGGAATATCTCCGGTTACAAATCTTTCATAAGATCTGTGAAGCAATTCGAAACTTATGAAGACAAGCATCATTGCAATACCAATCGAAGCAAGACTTTCATATTTTTTGTGACCGTATGGATGATCTCTGTCCGGTGGACGAGATGCTATTTTAATTCCGATCAGTCCCACAATATTTGAGATTCCATCAGATAATGAGTGATATCCATCCGCCTGGATACTGAGAGTGTCTGTAAAAGAACCGTATACTATTTTTGCTATTGCAACTAATAAATTCAGCACAAGAATAACCAGAAGTATCCTGCGAATTTTATCAAATCGATCCTTCAATCAAATACCTCTCTGCTATTCTTAATGCCTCATCCTGATTCCAGATATAGGGATTTGTGACCAGTTCGCTCATTTTCAGTAAATCAACTCTATGGTAGGATATATGCATTTTCCTTTACATCCCACTTATTCAGAAACGTAAATATAAGATATTATCATTAAAAGCAGTAATCAAATAACTGCTGTATACTGAAAATACAAATTATATGGATACTGTAGATAACCGATAAAAGTATATCAACAAAATATTAAAAGGATGCCATGTTAATGAAAGCATCTATTCAATTTACAGTGTTCAGCTTACAGAGAAAAATCATAAATATTCAGTATCTTGACGGGTATTATATTAATTAATCAGCGAGGAAAAAATATATGGATCTGGAGTTCGACCTTAGCGCATCATTTAGAACAAGTGCCGATGCTTCTGCAGCCAGGGATACGCTTGAGAGTCTTTTCAACGATGCAGAAAACCTGCTTTCAAAAGGAGCACCTGAAGGGCAGGGTGCAAGAATTGCACATTGGAATGTGGAAGAAGACAGGATTAACCTCCAGATCTTATCCGGAAGGTATGTAAGAGCTCACGATGCTGTGTTAAGGCTTAGAAAAAAAATAGCTCCTGAACTTGGAAAGAAATTCCATGTAGGAATAAGAGGTATTGAAGTTCACTCATTCACCATAAAGATCCCATCAGAAGCCGATCTTAAAGAGATAAAAATTCCTTTTGTGACCAATATGGAATATAAAGACGGATCAATCCTGCTGACCCTTGATGTAACAGAATCTGAAATTGAGAAGAGAATACCGGACAGAATACTTACCCTAATTGAAGACAAAATCGCAGCACTTACCTATGGAGGAAAAGCAGAGCACTGGAATTTGCTCTGGCAGAGTGAAGAAAAGAAACAGCCATTCAAACTGGATCCTACACAGGAAATGATGAAAAGAGGCTGGATAAAAAGAGGTGCAAGCAGGGGTCAGTGGATCCACGGACCCCAGTCAACCAGACTGTTTCGGGCATTTGAAAAGATTGTTGTTGAGGAGTTGCTAGAACCTTTGGGATACAGGGAAATGATGTTCCCAAAACTGATTCCATGGGAAGTCTGGAAAAAATCAGGACATGCAAAAGGAGTATATCCTGAAATATATTACGTGTGTCCTCCAAAGACCAGAGATCCTGAATACTGGGAAGAGATCAGTGATTACTATAAAGTAACCCACGAAGTTCCAGTTTCCCGTATCAAGGAAAAGATAGGGGATCCCATAGGAGGAATGTGCTACGCCCAGTGTCCTCCTTTCTGGGTATTTCTGCAGGGTGAAACCATAGCAAACGATCAGTTCCCAATAAAGGTATTTGATCGCTCAGGAACATCACACAGGTATGAAAGCGGAGGCATTCACGGAATGGAAAGGGTAGATGAGTTCCACAGGATCGAAATACTATGGACCGGAACACCTGAGCAGGTTACAAAAGCTTCAAATCAGCTTCAGGAAAAATACAAGCATATTTTCAATAACATACTTGACCTTGAGTGGAGGATGGCATGGGTAACTCCCTGGTTCATGGCACAGGAGGGGTTAGCAGGTGTTTCCCAGCAAAATGACGTTGGAACAATCGACTATGAAGCACCTCTGCCATATCGCGGGAAAGACGGAGAATGGCTTGAATTCCAGAACGTCAGTGTCAATGGAAACAAATATCCGTCAGGATTTAATGTAAAATGCCAGTCCGGAGAGGAACTCTGGTCAGGATGTTCTGGTGTGGGACTTGAGAGATGGGCTTCAGTGTTCCTGGCACAGAAGGGACTTGACCCTGAGGGATGGCCTGAGGAGTTTAGAAAAATAGTTGGAGAGATTCCAGAAGGCTTCAGCTTTTTATAACATAACTGCATATAGGAAACCCAAATGAATACATGACCGATTTATTTATATACAGATATGTTGACTATAGTCGAGCATGTTTGAGATATTAATAAAATTATCGGATTCAAAGTCAGAAGCTTATTGATATTGGAGGAATAACTTGGCAAGAAAAGTACAAAGAAAACTTGATAAATGGAAATCAAAGCAGTGGTACACACTGGAAACACCTGATTTCATGGGAAGAACCACTATCGGACAGACACCAGCTGATGATCCCCGCAAGCTGGTAGGCAGGGTAATTGAAACAACTGTTGGGGAACTTACAAACGATTTCTCAAAACATAACATAAAGCTGAAACTAAGAATTGATGATGTTGTGGGAGATGTTGCACAGGTTAAGTTCATGGGCCATGAGATTACAACCGATTATTTGCGTTCCATTGTGAAAAGACAGACATCCAGAATTGATTCTAACCTGACTGTTACTACAAAAGACGGAATAAAGGTCAGAGTCAAGCCTATATGCTTCACTGTTAAAAGGGCACGCTCAAGCCAGATAAGAGGAATCAGAGCAGTTATGGAAGATGTTGTCAGACAGCGTGCAACAGAAGTTGGATTTGAACAGTTTGTTGAGGAACTGGTCGGTGGAAAACTTTCTGCAAGTATATATCGAAACGTTAAGACAATATACCCGATCAGAAGAGTTGAAATTCGAAAGACTGAAGTTCAGGCAGCACCTGTAGCTGCATGAACATCATATCTTCTTATTTTCATGATAATGACAATGTCAGATTAATATTACATAGGCCTGCTATCAGACTATGGAAATCTCATTCATTTTTTTTATCTTTTTCTGATCGATAGTCTTCTTTTATTTTTTTTATCATCTCTTCATTGGCTTCTACAACAAGCGACCCTATATAGCCACAGTTCTTACAATGATATACCATTCCCATATAGCCACCGGCCTCATAATAGAGGTCAGAATTCCCGCATACAGGACAGACTTTGATCATCTTCTCGTCAGGTTCTATACTAAAATCCTCTTCCATAAACAAATAAAGGGCAACAATTGTTCATAAGTATTGCTTTCGGCTTATCAATCAATTAACAAATC